>JBFMCS010000052.1:93318-151531 GCA_040754315.1 Bacillota bacterium | reverse complement strand
GCCTCCAAGATGAGGAGTAGGCCTACAACACGAGCTCCGCTGTTCTCTTGCCCAGCCCCGGTATTGTCTCAAGCCTCAGCAGGGCCTATTCCTGTCATTTATTTACTCACAGAATTGTCGTGCACCCGTTGGCACCCTTGACAACTCCATGATACTCACCTAGAATGGGTTTGACTTGGCCTACAAAAGCGGAGAGGTACCCAAGTTGGCCAAAGGGGGCAGACTGTAAATCTGCTGGTGCACGCCTTCGCTGGTTCAAATCCAGCCCTCTCCACCAGAAAAACCGCCCTCACCCGGGCTAAATATATCGCGGGGTGGAGCAGCTGGCAGCTCGTCGGGCTCATAACCCGGAGGTCGTAGGTTCAAATCCTACCCCCGCAACCAATCCTAAATGGTGCTCACATAGCTCAGCAGGCAGAGCGTCGCCTTGGTAAGGCGGAGGTCACCGGTTCGAGCCCGGTTGTGAGCTCCATAGTCATTTGTGGGGGGAGGAATTCTATGGTCTATGAAGAAAATACTTCTTCTCGAAAATGCCCATAATACCCGACAGAGGCTAAGACGGATTGGGCCTAAAGGAGGAGTCAGTTCTTCATGGCCAAGAAGAAGTTTGAGAGGACGAAGCCGCACGTAAACGTAGGGACGATAGGGCACATAGACCATGGGAAGACGACGTTGACGGCGGCGATAACGAAGGTGCTGGCGACGAAGGCGCTGGCGAATTTCGTACCGTTCGATCAGATCGACAAGGCGCCGGAGGAGAAGGCGCGGGGGATCACGATAGCGACGGCACACGTGGAGTACGAGACGGAGAAGAGGCACTACGCGCACGTGGACTGCCCGGGGCACGCTGACTACATCAAGAACATGATAACTGGCGCGGCGCAGATGGACGGGGCGATACTGGTGGTATCGGCGGCCGACGGGCCGATGCCGCAGACCAGGGAGCATATTTTACTGGCCAGGCAGGTTAACGTGCCATCGATGGTGGTGTTTTTGAACAAGGCTGACATGGTGGACGACCCGGAGCTACTGGAACTGGTGGAGTTGGAGGTAAGGGAGCTGCTGACGAAGTACGGTTTCCCCGGGGACGAGACACCGGTGATAGCGGGTTCAGCGCTGAAGGCACTGGAGAGCGATGGAGAGAACGAGTGGACCAAGGGCATCTGGGAGTTGATGGACGCGGTAGATGAGTACATACCGACACCCCAGAGGGATATAGACAAGCCGTTCCTGATGCCGATAGAGGATGTGTTCACCATCACGGGGCGGGGGACGGTGACGACAGGGCGAGTTGACAGGGGAACAGTGAAGGTAGGAGACGAGGTAGAGGTGGTAGGGTTTGCGGACAAGGCAAGGAAGACCGTGGTGACAGGGGTGGAGATGTTCCGGAAGATCCTGGACCGGGCGGAAGCGGGGGACAACGTAGGGACGCTGTTGAGAGGCGTTGACAAGGAAGAGGTAGAAAGAGGGCAGGTGCTGGCCAAGCCCGGGAGCATACACCCGCACCGGAAGTTCAAGGCGCAGGTATACGTGCTGACACGGGAAGAGGGAGGCAGGCACACTCCATTCTTCCAGGGTTACCGCCCGCAGTTCTACCTGAGGACCACGGACGTGACAGGGCAGATCAAGCTCCCGGACGGGGTGGAGATGGTGATGCCCGGGGATAACATTAACATGGATGTGGAACTCATCACCACCATCGCCATCGAGGAGGGCCTGCGTTTCGCCATCCGCGAGGGCGGTCGCACGGTGGGTGCCGGTGCCGTGACCCAAATAATCGAGTAGGCGATTCGCCCATGGGGGAGCAGGCCAATTGCCTGCTCCCCGCCGTTTTTGGCAGGTTTACACCCCCAAGACGCGATGCTATACTTAAGGGGACGTTTGGGGCGCCAGGGGGATCAGCATGCCGCTGACAGTCTTGATGACCGCTATGTCGTTGGATCTCGGGGGTGCCGAGACTCACGTTGTGAGCCTGGCACGACACCTGAAAGCACGCAAGCACCAGGTGCTGGTAGCTTCTGCCGGTGGCGCGTTGGTGGAAGACCTCCAATCCAGGGACATTCCCCACTTCCACGCTCCCCTCAACTCCCGGAAGCCATGGGGCCTGCTGGCTGCATCAGTCTACCTGGGTACGCTGGTCCGTCGCTTCAAAGTAGATGTGGTGCATGCCCACGGGAGGATCCCAGCCTGGACCTCCCACATGGCAACACGCTTAAGTGATGTGCCCTTGGTAACCACTTATCACGGCACCTATAAGGCATCACCGGTCCTGCGTCGGTTGACGAAATCAGGCTTGATCAGCATTGCTGTGAGCCATGATGTGGAATGCCATCTTGTCGAGAATCTCGGCTTTAGCCCTGCTAGGGTAAGGGTGATCCCCAACGGGATTGACCTGGAGGTGTTTCGCCCCAGGGACGTTAAGGCCTTGCGAAAGGAATTCGGCTTCGAGCCGGCTCAGAAGGTTGCCGTGTTTGTGAGCAGGCTGGATGAGGACACCCTGGCGTCTGCCTCTTCCTTCGTGGCAGGGGTAGCCATGACCCCTGAGGTGTACGGCCTGGTAGCGGGAGACGGCACCAAGAGGGTGGAGGTGGAGAACCTGGCTACTGAGGCCAGCCGCCGTGCCGGCCGCCAGGCAGTGCTGATGCTGGGTGGGAGGACAGATGTGGCATCCATCTTGAACACTGCGAATGTTGTAGTGGGAGCCGCCAGGGTGGCCCTGGAGGCCATGGCGTGTGGGAGACCTGTGGTACTCTGCGGGGAGGGTGGTTTCGTAGGTCCTGTGGAACCCCATATTCTTGAGGATCTGTACAGGAGCAACTTCACCGCCAGGGGACTGGGTACCCCTCCTACTCCGGAACAAATTGCCGAGGCGGTAACGTCTTTGCTTGAGGACCCCACGCGAGTACGGCAAATGGTAGACTCTGGCTTGAAGTTCGTTCACGACAGGTACTCCATCGAGGGCGTCACCGGGGAGGTAGAAGGCGTGTATGGGCAGGCGCTGGCTGAGGTGCAGCGCAGGAGGAGGGTTTGACCAGTGAAACTCTTAGACACTAGGGGACGGCTCTTCGGTGTTATAAACGTCATCGATTTCCTCATAGTTGTCCTGTTTGTCACATTCGTGTCCGGTTTTGCCTACACCCGTTACTTTCGAAATCGCGTCCTGGAGACGCTGGTCCCCAGGGACATCCAGGTAACATTCATGGTACCCACTTTGAGGGGTCCCAGCATTGAAGCGGTTTCTGTCGGTGACAGGGTCGTGGAGTCCAAGACCAACGGGTACCTGGGGGAGGTCATAGCGGTCTCATCGGAACCTGCTGACGTGGTAACCCAGCTCCCCGACGGCCGCTACTACGAGATGCCTTCCACCAACCGGAAGGACCTCTATGTGGTGGTGGAAGGTCCCGGGAAGGTGACAGACAACGCCATTATACTGGGAAGCCAAGAGGTAAGGATAGGTGCCAAGGTTTCCATCAAGACTAACCTGTACGCCTTCGAGTCCATAGTGTGGGGCATCGACACTCAACCTTAACGGCCCCTTGGGGGTGACTCGGTGAGATCCTGCTGCAGCATCCTGGACGGTAGCCTGGCCGTGAGCGGCTTCCGGTGTTTCCGTGAAGCCCTTGGAGCAGCAGCCGCCTCCAGCCTCGTCCTGAGGTGGATGGCTGCCCCTTGGGACTTGTGGGCTTGCTGGCCGGCGAGTCTTCCAGGAAGGGCCTTCACGATGTTCTACGCCCTCCTGGACTTCCTCTCGTTGAGGGTTAGAACGGGCCTGCATCCCGCCCTGAAGGAGAGCATCGCCTTGAGGATGCTCGCCTACGCCCAGGCCATGCCAGCAAGTCCGGCCTGGAGAGGCAGCGCGATCCTGCGAGCCCTTGATCTGCCCGCTGGCGCCTCCAGGGGGCGGGTGTCGTGGATCCCTGCCATGGTTCTTGGGACAGTGCTCTTGCTGGTTCCCTTCGCTCCTACCGCTGTCAGTGTCATGCTGGTATGGAGTTGCGGAGCCCTCTGCCTGGCCTTGCGCCTCTGGGGAAACCGCTTCTTCTTTCCTCGAGGGTTTGTGGCCCCCGGAGTGGCGTTCATAGTTGTGTTGTGCCTTTCCACGGCAACCTCCTTAAGCCCCGGCTCCAGCCTGGAAGCGCTGGTACTCTGGGCCACGTACGTTCTTCTTGCGGCGTTACTGGCCATGTCTCTGGATGACATGGGAAAGGTAGGCTTCGTGCTATTGTGCTTGCTGGTTTCCGCGTCCCTGTCTGGTGCCTATGGGCTCTACCAGTTCTCCAGGGGGATAGAGACACAATCGGCATGGCTTGACAAGGAAGCCGCCAAGGTAATACAGACCAGGGTGTACTCAGTGTTTGACAACCCTAACATGTTCGCCGCATACCTGGCTTTCCTTCTGCCGCTGGCAGCGTATCTATTCCTGAACACCCCCCGGTGGTCTAGCCGCATTCTCATGCTGCCGGTAGGAGTCCTGATGGTGGGCGGACTGGCCTTCACCTATACCAGGGGCGCCTGGGTGGGTTCAGCGGTGGGACTGGCGGCCCTGGGTTTCCTTAGGGACCGGAAGGTTCTCCTGGTGATGCTTGCGGTGATGGTGGCCGCCCCTTTTCTTTTCCCCTTGACGGTGCTGGATCGTTTCTCCACCATTGGAAGCCTTGAAGACAGCTCTAACCTTTACAGGCTCACCATATGGAGGGCCACCTGGTTGATGGTCAAGGACTACTGGGCATCGGGAGTTGGTCTCGGGCCTGTCCCGTACACGCTGGTCTACCCCCTTTACGAGATTGCCGGCACGCCCACCGTGCACGCACACAACCTCTACCTTCAGGTACTGGTGGAAATGGGACTCCCCGGCCTGCTTGTGTTCCTCTGGCTCATGCGCAACGCATTCCGAGCCAGCCTGAGCCTTCGAGGTAGCCCCTATCACTCAGGAATAGTCCTGGCACTTGTGGCAGGCCTGGTTGGCCAGGTTATTTACGGTCTAGCGGACAACATATGGTACAGCCCCAAGAACCTGTTCCTTTTCTGGGCTGTGGTGGGCATGATAGCGGCCTCCAGTGCCGCGCTGGGGAGCGTTGAATCTCCTTGAAACCCAAGGTGCTCCAGGTTATTACTGACACCAACATCGGAGGGGCCGGCCGCTACCTCCTCTACCTGCTGCGGCAGCCCGCCATGGAGGCCTTTTCCATTAGCGTTGCCTGCCCTGGCGGGCTCCTGAAGTGCGAGTTTGATAGCCTTGGTGTCAAGACCCTGGGGCTTCACCAGGGGGATCGATCTGCGAGCCTCTCCAATCTCCTCCAGGTGTCCGGGTTTCTCAAAGACGGGTACCACATCATCCATACCCACTCATCAATCGCCGCGAGGATAGCGGGACGGTTTTCTGGCGCAACCCTTATCGTCACCAAGCATGGCCTTGAGGCTCCGGCAAGGGGATTGCTGGGCAAGGCCGCGTCGCGCCTGGCTGGCGTGTTCCTGGCGGACAGGTACATAGCCGTTTCCGAGGCGGTGGCCGCGGCCCTTGCCCGCCAGGGGGTTCCCGAGAGCAAGGTGACGGTAATCCACAATGGCATTGAGCCGCCCCCGTGCAGTGTCCGGTCAATGGGGGAGTCTCTCCGGGAGGAACTCGGGGTCTTCACAGTAGGGATGGTTGCCCGGATGTCTCCGGAAAAGGACTACGACACCTTCTTCAAGGCGGCCAGCCTGGTATCAAGCGTCATCCCATCTGCCAGGTTCCTGGCCGTAGGGGATGGACCCCAGCGGCCACGGCTTGAGGGATTGGTCCGGGACCTGGGGATGGCCGGAAGGGTCACGTTCACGGGCCATGTCCGGGATATCTGGGGTGTGCTAGGGGCTTTGGACATTATGGTGCTCTCCTCAAGACACGAGGGCCTGGGACTAGCAGCCTTGGAGGCGATGGCTTGTGGCGTCCCGGTGGTGGCCTCCAGCGTAGGAGGCCTCACTGAGGTGATTACCCACGGTGAAACAGGCCTTCTGTTCCCAGCTGGCTCCCCGGGGGACCTCGCGGATGCGCTGCGCTACCTGGCCCAGGACCCTGACCAAGCCAGGAGAATTGGGCAGGCGGCCAAGGATAGCGTGATTTCGCGTTTTTCCGCCTCAAAGATGGCTGAGGAAACCGCCGCCATCTACCGGCGTCACTTGAGATAGTCACGCCCCAGGCAATCATTTGTCCACACCGGCAACCAGACGGACCTTCCATCCTGTGGGTGGGCCACCCTGATCAAACGCCTTCGTTAACAGGTGTGGTTCTTTGATCGCCAGTTTCGTTGACACCCCACGCAAAGTGTGGTAGATTCAGAAAGCAATTATTGGCCTAGTCTCGTATGCGGAGGGTCTATTTTTATGCGCCAGTTGATTACCTTGGCTTGCACGGAGTGCAAGCGCCGGAACTACGCCAGTGAAAAGAACAAGAAGAACGATCCCAACCGGATCGAGCTTAAGAAGTATTGCCCTTTCTGCCGGAGCCATACGCTGCACAGGGAGACGAGGTAACGATATCTGGCCGGTCAAGACAGGCCCGTAGCTCCAACTGGCAGAGCAGCGGACTCCAAATCCGCGTGATGGGGGTTCGAATCCCTCCGGGCCTGCCATTTTCCATTCTATCAAGGAAGTGACGGCGATGAAGGCAACGAAGAAAGGACCGCTGGAGAGAATAAAGCGGTTTCTCCAGGAGGTACGCTACGAGGTCCGCAAGGTTGTTTGGCCGACCAGGCGAGAGACCATCACGTACACCTCGGTTGTGGTGGTGTCCGTGGTGGCTATAGGGCTCCTGGTCTGGGCAATGGACGCCGTTTTCAGCTTCGTGCTCAGCCTGGCGTTGAGGTGATAGAATGATGGGGAGGTGTGGTGCGGGTCGGATGCCCCGGAGAGATGAATAAAATGTGGTTTGTCGTCCACACCTACTCAGGTTATGAGAATAAGGTGAAGGCCAATCTGGAAAAGCGAGTTGAATCCATGGGCATGGAAGACAAGATCTTCCGTGTTGTTGTGCCCTTGGAAGAAGAGATAGAGTACAAGGACGGGAAGAAGAAGATTACCAAGCGCAAGGTGTTCCCCGGCTACGTTCTCGTAGAGATGGTGATGGGGGACGACTCCTGGTATGTTGTGAGAAATACCCCCGGTGTCACCGGGTTTGTAGGTTCAGGTTCACGGCCCGTACCCTTGCAGCCCGGGGAGGTCCGGAGCATCCTCAGGCGCATGGGCATGGAGGAGGGACGCCCCAAGATTACCTACAGGGTAGGCCAGAGCGTCAAGGTGATTTCCGGGCCTTTTGGCGGCTTCATCGGTTCTGTAGAAGAGGTACAGCCCGATAGGGGCAAGATGAGGGTGCTAGTGTCCATGTTCGGGAGGGAAACCCCCGTAGAACTGGATTTCGGGCAAATAGAAGAGCTTTAAGGAGGACGCCCTAGATGGCAAAGAAGATTACCGCCCAGGTTAAGCTGCAAATACCCGCTGGCAAAGCCACCCCCGCGCCACCTGTGGGAACCGCCCTTGGCCCCCATGGCGTAAACATAATGGCATTCTGCAAGGAGTTCAACGAGAGAACTGCAAAGGATGCAGGGTTAATCATTCCTGTCAGCCTTAAGGTCTTTGAGGACCGGTCGTTCACGTTTGAGTGCAGGACGCCCCCTGCCGCTGTACTGTTGAAAAAGGCTGCCGGGCTGGAGAAAGCCTCTGCCGAACCCAACAGGGCCAAGGTGGCAAAGCTAAACAGGGCCAAGGTCAGGGAGATCGCCGAGATGAAGATGCCGGACCTGAACGCGGGTAGCGTTGAGGCAGCCATGCGTATCGTGGAAGGAACCGCCCGCAGCATGGGCATTGAAGTAGTGGACTAGCACTTTTGTGGGAGGAACCCGTTTCCGTTGGACCACAAGGAGGATGAGACAGAGTTGAAGCGAGGCAAGAAGTTTCACGATGCGGAGAAGTTCATTGACCCTGAGGCTACCTACGCCCCGGATGAAGCCCTGGACCTTGTGAAGAAGTGTTCCTACGCCAAGTTCGACGAGACCGTTGACGCCTCAATCCGGCTGGGCGTGGACCCCAGGCATGCCGACCAGATGGTCCGGGGTGCCGTCGTGTTGCCTCACGGAACCGGAAAGCAGGTCAGGGTAGTGGTTTTCGCCAAAGGGGACAAAGCTAGAGAGGCCCAAGAGGCCGGAGCGAACGAGGTAGGTGCTGAGGACCTGGCGGAGAAGATCAAGGGAGGGTGGTTCGGTTTCGATGTAGCCGTGGCTACCCCGGACGTCATGGGTCTCGTAGGTAAGCTGGGTAAGCTACTTGGACCCAAAGGCCTCATGCCCAACCCCAAGACTGGGACGGTCACCTTCGACATAAGGCAGGCTATCGCGGACATAAAGGCTGGCAAGATCGAGTACCGTACTGACAAGACTGGAATAGTCCACGCGCCCATCGGCAAGGTGTCCTTCGACACCCAGAAGCTCTTAGAGAACTTTTACATCCTCATGGATGCCTTGATGAGGGCCAAGCCGGCGGCTGCGAAGGGCCAGTACCTCCGGAGTATAGTGCTTTCCAGCACCATGGGCCCGGGAGTGAGAGTGAACCCCCAGAGGGCTCAGAAGCGTTCGGAGAAGATGGACTGACTCGAAGTCTACAATCTGAATATGGATTTGTCCCGCCGTAGACAGCAGGTGTGAAAACCTAAGGGGCAATCGCCCACCTGCCGAGGCCGAAGCGACATCCAGTATGCTTTGGTGGCTCCATATGGCGGGAGCCCATTCTTTTTTGAAGGAGGTGAAGCCTTTTGCCAGCCAAAGAACAGAAACCTGTGATTGTTCAAGACATCAAGGCCAAGCTAGCCAAGGCGCGTTCTGCGGTGCTCACTGACTACAGGGGGCTCAACGTCGCTGAGAGCACCACCCTTCGCCGTCGCCTCAAGGCTGAGGGCGTGGACTTCCAGGTCATAAAGAACACTCTCCTTAACATAGCTGCGGGAGAGCTAGGCCTGGAGGACATGGGGTCGATGCTGGAAGGGCCTACTGCTGTGGCCCTGAGCTACGATGACCCTGCCATTGCTGCCAAGCTCATCGCTACGTTCGCCAAGGAAGCCAAGAAGATGGAGATCAAGGGTGGCCTGCTGGAAGGCAAGATTGTCGGGGCCGATGAGATGAAGCGGGTTGCTGACTTGCCCAGCAGGGAGGTGCTTCTGGGTCAAGTCCTGGCCGGAGCCATGGCGCCCCTATATGGCATTGCCACGGTTGCCTCAGCGCCCCTCAGGAACCTGGCGTATGCCCTCAACTCCCTGAAGGAACTCAGAGAATCTCAGGCATAACCTGGAGGTGTGTTAAATGTCCAAAGTACAGGAAGCCCTGGAAATCATCAAGGGTATGACAGTTCTGGAGCTGGCAGATCTTGTCAAGGCCTTTGAGACCGAGTTTGGAGTGTCCGCGGCCGCCCCGGTGGCCATGGGCCCCATGGCTGGTCAGGTCGGCGCAGCTGCCGAGGCCGAGGAAGAGCAGACCGAGTTCAATGTGGTCCTGGCTGCCGTTGGAGACAAGAAGATCCAGGTAATCAAGGTTGTCCGGGAGCTCGTCGGGCTTGGACTCAAGGAAGCCAAGGAACTGGTTGATGGTGCCCCCAGCGTTGTCAAGGAGAAGGTGAACAAGGAAGAGGCGGAGTCCATGAAGGCCAAGCTGACGGAAGTGGGAGCAACCATAGAGATCAAGTAGTCGCGCTGGGGAGGGAGCGCGGACTCTCTCCCCGCCTCATTCCTCCGCCATACCCGTTTCAGGGAAGAAGGGACACCCTTTCTCTTGCAAGGCACCAGGCAGGGCCCCCCCAGCATTCCCCAGTTCGAATCCATTGCCACCCGTAGGGTCGGAATATATACTTTTCAACGAGGGGTGGACCGTCATGGAACTACTCATAGGCATAGCGCTCCTGTGTTTTCTCTTGGGGCTCCTCCCCGTGGAAGCCCGCATGGAACGCACCCTCGACGGCAGGTGGCCTGGCCTTGGAGGTGCGCTCTCGGAGTGTCTCAAGGGGATAGCCGCCATAGGGTTGAGCTATGGGTTCAACGGCTCCGTGGGAGCCATGTCCCTGGCTGCGCTAGCCGTTTCCATGGGTCGTGTCTGGTCCCCAGATCCCCACTATGACTACAGGTATCCCAAGGGCACGGTGACAGCCGGGGTCACCGCCGGGCTCATCGCTCCCCTCGTTGCCCTGCTCATGCTGATCATTTGGCTGGTGGTTCGCTGGAGGCGCCAGCCCTGGACCAAGGCAGCCATCTGGGCCAGTGGGTTTACCCCCATTGTCCTGTTCAGGTTCTACGAGGCTGACGTGTACTTCGTTTTCGGCAGCCTCATTGCAGGGGTCTTTATCTACCAGTACCTGCGATACGTGGAACACAACTGTGAGACTCCGGGAGAGAAGCCCTGGTCGCCATCGGAGAAGGCTCACGTCAAGGCTCACCGCCTGAGGGTGCTGATGCGCAGGGGCGGCCTGGCAACCCTCATAATATGCCTTCTTTCCGGGTTCTACTTGAATCGCTACGTGTACCGGGGATTCGGGCAGCACGTGGAGATCTTCCGGAGGGGGCCATCCACACTGCCCTTGGTGGCCATCACCTTCGATGATGGTCCCAATCCCAAATACACGCCGGAGATCCTGGATATACTGGAGGAATTCGATGTGAAGGCTACCTTCTTCATGCTGGGCAGGAACGCTGAGCTCTACCCGGACCTGGCAAGGAGGGTGGCTGAGGAGGGCCACGAGATTGGCAACCACACTCATCGCCACGCCAGGCTCCTCACAACCTCCTACAACCGGAGCATGACGGAGATGGTCGCGGCTCACAACGCCATAGAAGCCGCCACAGGTGAGAGGATTACCCTCTTCCGTCCCCCTCAAGGCCTCTATGGCGCCCAGTCGCTTGAGGCTGCCAGGGACCTCCGCTACACCGTTGTGTTGTGGTCTGTAAGCTCCCGGGACTGGATTGAGATAAGGCCAAGGGAGATGGCCCGGGACTTGGTCAACCGGACACGGAGTGGTGACATAATACTGTTTCACGATAGCGGAGACCTCATAACCTACGCAGGGGGGAACCGGACGAACACCGTGGCGGCCCTGCCCAGGGTCATAGAGGGCCTCCGGGAACAGGGTTTCACCTTTGTTACAGTGACGGAGATGATGATCGCCCACGGGTTGATAGGTGAAGAGTATGGGGCCCAGCTGCCCGTCACTGGGCCCTAGAGACCAGCAAGGGGTGAGGGGATGTTCGCAGATCGGGCCCAGATCAAAGACATGCCCGCCATCACTCAAGTCTTTTCCGAGGCTTTCGCCCAGAGCGTCAACAGGTACTGGAGTGTCACGGCACCCACCATGGCGCTGCTGGACATCTTCACCTTCCTCCTGGAGGTGGAGCCGGATTGCTTCCTCGTTGCCAGGGAGGGCCAGGAAATCCTGGGCTACTGTGTGGTACCGGGCAGCGTGAGGAGGATCTGGACCGCCGCTTTGTCAAAAGGCCATCTTGTCCGGTGGGCGCTGCGTTACTTCAGGGGCGACTACGGCAGGCGGGAGAGTATCCTCCGGGTGATCATAGACAAGTTGTGTTTTGCCACCTCACGCTACAACTACAGGCCGGGATGCGCTCAGGTGTTATCCATTGCCGTTAGGGCAGGGGCTCGCGGCAGAGGGGTAGGCCGGATGCTGCTGGAAAAGGGCTGTGAGTACCTCCGGTCTACTGGCGCCACAGAGGTGAAATTGGAGGTGCGCCCAGGCAACGAGGCAGCCCTGGCCCTCTACCGCAGGGCAGGCTTCAGGAGGATTGGGGCCCTGCGGGATACCCAGGGGTCATGGCACGTAATGCTTAAGACCCTGTGAGAGTCCAAGACCCATTCTTCCAGAGGGAAGGGGCTGGACCGTCAGGGGTTAAGATCTTGTCCACCTTCCCGGATGTGTCACAGGCCGGTAACAATCCAGCACTTCAGTTTCCTTGACACCACCCACCCGTTGTGTTAGCATATCAAATTGCCATAATCGTGGTTTCACTTACCCCGCGAGGATGAAATGGTGAAGTTGCGGGAATAATTTACCTAGAAAGGTTGATTCTTTCCGGAACCAAAAGTGGGCTTATAGGTACAGTCCAATAAGCTTCCGCTTTTGGGATTTGGTTTTTTTCGCCAAAGAATTGAGGGGAGGAACTCATTCATGGCGCAGGTCTTGAAGGTTGGCGGAAGGGAACGACTCAACTTCTCCAAGATCGAAGAAGTGCTCGACATCCCCAACCTCATCGAAATCCAGCAGGAGTCCTACCGCTGGTTTCTGAATGAGGGGCTGAAGGAGATGTTCCGCGACATCTCACCCATACAGGACTTCACGGGTAACCTGGTCCTGGAGTTTGTGGACTACAGCCTGGGCGATCCCAAGTACTCGGAGGACGAGTGCAAGGAGAGGGACGTAACATACGCTGCTCCGCTAAGAGTCCGGGTAAGACTGATAAACCGGGAGACTGGGGAAGTAAAAGAGCAAGAAGTGTTCATGGGTGATTTCCCCCTTATGACCGGGAAGGGGACCTTCATCATAAATGGAGCCGAAAGGGTGATCGTGAGCCAGCTGGTACGCTCACCCGGTGTCTACTTCTCAGAGCAGATAGACGCCAGCGGGAAGAGGCTCTTCTTCGCTACCCTCATTCCCAACAGGGGAGCGTGGTTAGAGTTCGAGTCCGACGCCAACGACATCCTGCAAGTAAGGATTGACAGGACCCGGCGCCTTCCTGTCACGGTTCTCCTGAAGGCCCTGGGGTGTGGCACCGATGCAGAGATAGTCAACCTGGTTGGAGAAACCTCCTACATTCTCACAACCCTTGACAAGGATGGCACCAACAGCGAAGAGGACGCCCTGGTCGAAATCTACAAAAGACTCCGGCCGGGGGAGCCCCCCACAGTGGACAGTGCCCGCACCCTTGTGGAGGGCCTGTTCTTCGAGCCGAAACGCTATGACCTGGCTCCGGTGGGAAGATACAAGATCAACAAGAAGATGGGATTAAGGCGGAGGCTTACCTACACCACCGCCACTGAGACCATTACAGGTCCCGACGGTACCGTCCTGGCACAGGCAGGCGAGCACATCACCCGGGAGAAGGCCCAGGCCATTGAGGCTGCCGGTGTGAATGAGGCCTGGGTGGAGACATCGGAGGGGCACCGGGTCAAGGTTGTGTCCAACGGCCGGCCCGATGTCTACCATAAGACCGTGACCCGGGAGGACATCGTGGCTGTGGTCAACCACATCGTTAACCTCTTTTATGGTGTGGGAAGCATTGACGACATTGACCACTTGGGGAACCGGAGACTGCGGTCCGTGGGTGAGCTCCTCCAGAACCAGTTCAGGATCGGGCTTGCCCGGATGGAACGGGTCGTAAGGGAACGCATGACCATCCAGGACGTGGACATCATTACACCTCAGGCTCTCATCAACATCAGGCCGGTGGTAGCCGCAGTCAAGGAGTTCTTTGGCTCCAGCCAGCTCAGCCAGTTCATGGACCAGACGAACCCTCTGGCGGAGCTTACCCACAAGCGCCGCATTTCCGCCCTGGGCCCCGGGGGTCTCAGCCGGGAACGCGCTGGCTTCGAAGTGCGAGACGTTCATGACAGCCACTACGGGCGCATGTGCCCCATTGAGACCCCTGAAGGTCCCAATATTGGACTCATAAGCTCCCTGAGCACCTACGCCAGGGTGAACGAATACGGTTTCATAGAAACACCTTACAGGCGGGTGGATAAGGAGAAGGGACATGTCACCAGGGAGATCGTCTATCTTACCGCGGATGAGGAAGACGAGTACATCATTGCCCAGGCCAACTCTGAGCTGGACGAGAACAACTACTTCGTTAACCCCCGCGTGACAGTCCGGTCGCGCCACGAGGTATCCCAGGTGAGCGCAGACCAGGTAGACTACATGGACGTCTCCCCCAAGCAGGTGGTGTCCGTGGCAACGGCACTCATCCCATTCCTGGAGAACGACGATGCTAATAGGGCATTGATGGGCTCCAACATGCAGCGCCAAGCGGTACCCCTAGTCGTATCCGAGGCTCCTCTGGTGGGAACAGGCATGGAGTACAGGACTGCGCTTGACAGCGGCGTTACCGTCAACGCGAAGCGACCGGGTGTAGTGGAACGCGTGACTGCTGGCAGTGTCACGGTCCGGACTGACAGGGGGGACGTGGACACCTACAAGTTGTGCAAGTTCTCCCGCTCCAACCAAGGCACCTGCATGAATCAAAAGCCAGTGGTTCATGCAGGGGATCACCTGGAAACCGGTGGCCTAATTGCGGACGGGCCCTGCACCGACCAAGGGGAACTTGCCTTGGGAAAGAACGTGCTGGTGGCCTTCATGCCGTGGGAGGGCTTCAACTACGAGGATGCTATCCTTATCAGCGAGAAACTGGTACAGGAGGATATCTTTACATCCATTCACATAGAGGAGTACGAGTGCGACGCCAGGGACACCAAGCTGGGCCCAGAGGACATCACCCGGGACATCCCCAATGTTGGCGAAGACGTTCTCAAGGATCTGGATGAGCGCGGCATAATCAGGATCGGCGCTGAGGTTCGTCCTGGAGACGTTCTGGTAGGAAAGGTTACTCCGAAGGGAGAGACTGAACTCACCGCCGAGGAGCGGCTCCTCAGAGCCATTTTCGGTGAGAAAGCCCGGGAGGTCAGGGACACATCCCTGAGGGTGCCTCACGGCGAGTCTGGCATAGTGGTGGATGTGAAGGAGTTCTCCCGGGAATCCGGCGATGAGTTGTCCCCCGGGGTGAACCAACTGGTGCGTGTGTACATTGCCCAGAAGCGGAAGGTGTCTGAAGGCGACAAGATGGCGGGCCGCCATGGAAACAAGGGGGTAATCGCACGGATCCTTCCCGCGGAGGACATGCCCTTCCTGCCGGACGGCACCGCCGTTGAGATTGTGCTGAACCCTTTGGGCGTTCCTTCCCGGATGAATCTTGGCCAGGTGCTCGAGTGCCACTTGGGATGGGCTGCAAGGAGCCTTGGGATACAGGCAGCCTCCCCCGTCTTTGACGGAGCCTCCGAGACGGAGATCTTGGAGTACCTAGTGAAGTCAAATCTCCCCGCCAACGGCAAGGTAATGCTGTTCGACGGCAGGACTGGGGAGGCCTTTGACAACCAGGTCACCGTGGGCTACATCTACATGATGAAACTGGCCCACCTGGTTGATGATAAGATCCATGCCCGTTCCACCGGCCCCTACTCCCTTGTGACCCAGCAACCTCTAGGGGGCAAGGCGCAGTTTGGAGGCCAGCGCTTTGGCGAGATGGAGGTCTGGGCCCTGGAGGCTTACGGGGCTGGATACACCCTGCAGGAACTCCTCACAGTCAAGTCCGACGATGTAGTGGGACGAGTGAAGACATATGAGGCAATAGTCAAGGGCGAGAATGTGCCCGAACCGGGGGTGCCAGAGTCCTTCAAGGTGCTCATAAAGGAACTGCAGAGCCTTGCCCTGGACGTGAGGGTCCTGGCGGAGGACGCCCGTGAGATTGAGATCAGGGAATCCGAGGATGACATCAGTGAAACGGCTCGAAACCTGGATCTGGACATCGGTGGCCACAGGGAACCAAGACCCAAGACCATGGAGCCCGGTGATGATGAGGACGCAGTCACTGACGACGAGATTGACGATGACCTGGTGTACGACGATGACCAGCCCGACGACTCAGACGACAGTCAAGATGCCGCCCTGGGAGGCGCTGGCCTCCACCAGGAAGATGCGGTGGCTCCAACCACAAAGACAGCAGGTCTGACCATGCAAGACGAGGTCCTGGAGGATACCCAGGACAGGGAACTTGACTGAAGACCCATTGCCTGGAAGGGGGCATACCCTTGTCTATGACCGAGAGTGACAGCAAAGGCCTGGGGCTGGCCAGCTACGATGCGGATAACCGCAGAACCCGAGAGCTTAGCGAGTTTGATTCCATCAGAATAGGGCTGGCCTCGCCGGAACAGATCCGGGAGTGGTCCAGGGGCGAGGTCAAGAAACCCGAGACCATCAACTACCGCACACTGAAACCCGAGAGGGAGGGCCTGTTCTGCGAGAAGATCTTCGGCCCCACCAAGGACTGGGAGTGCCACTGCGGAAAGTACAAGAGAGTCCGCTACAAGGGCATCGTATGCGACAAGTGCGGTGTGGAGGTCACTCGCTCCAAGGTACGCAGGGAGCGCATGGGCCACATAGAGCTGGCCGCTCCTGTGTCCCACATATGGTACTTCAAGGGCATACCCAGCCGCATGGGCCTCATACTTGATATGTCTCCCAGGGCCCTGGAGAAAGTACTCTACTTTGCCTCTTACATAGTAACTGATCCAGGCATGTCTCCCCTTACCCCTAAGCAGCTTCTCACTGAGAACGAGTACCGGGAGGCCAGGGATAAGTATGGGAGCAGCTTTCGCTCAGCCATGGGCGCTGAGGCCATTAAGGACCTCCTCGAGCAACTGGACCTGGAGGAACTTGGGGAGGAACTCAGGGAGGAAATCAGGGCTGTCACCGGGCAGCGCCGGGTCAGAGCCATACGAAGGCTGGAGGTGGTCGAGGCGTTCCACCAGTCTGGCAACCGGCCAGAATGGATGGTCCTGGACGTCATTCCCGTCATACCGCCGGACCTTCGCCCCATGGTCCAGCTGGACGGCGGGCGTTTTGCCACATCAGACCTTAACGACCTTTACCGGAGGGTAATTAACCGGAACAACCGTCTCAAGCGGCTGCTAGACCTGGGCGCCCCAGATATTATCGTCAGGAACGAGAAGCGGATGCTCCAGGAGGCTGTGGACGCCCTCATAGACAATGGTCGCAGGGGAAGGCCCGTGACTGGTCCTGGCAACAGGCCCCTGAAGTCCCTGAGCGACCTTCTCAAGGGGAAGCAGGGACGGTTCCGCCAGAACCTCCTGGGCAAGCGGGTGGACTACTCCGGGCGTTCCGTCATTGTGGTGGGTCCCAGGCTCAAGTTCCACCAGTGCGGCCTCCCCAAGGAGATGGCGCTGGAGCTCTTCAAGCCCTTCGTCATGAAGAAGCTAGTAAAGGATGGGCTTGCACACAACATAAAGAGCGCCAAGAGAATGGTGGAGAGGGTGAAGCCTGAGGTGTGGGACGTGCTGGAGGAGGTCATAAAGGAACACCCGGTCCTCCTCAACCGGGCGCCAACCCTCCATCGCCTGGGGATTCAAGCCTTTGAGCCCGTCTTGGTAGAGGGCAGGGCCATTCAGATCCACCCATTGGTATGCACTGCCTACAACGCTGACTTTGACGGTGACCAGATGGCTGTGCATGTGCCGCTCTCCGCCGAGGCACAGGCCGAGGCCCGGATCTTAATGCTGTCAGCCCACAACATGCTGAATCCCAAGGACGGGAGCCCCGTGGTTACTCCCACCCAGGACGTGGTGCTGGGTTGCTACTACCTAACCCTGGAGAGGGAGGAAGAGAACGGCCAGCGCAAGTGCTTCTCGGACTCCGACGAAGCCATGATGGCTTACGAGAAGAGGCACATAGGTTGCCATGATACGATTGAGGTGCGCATAGATGGCAAGAGGATAAAAACCACCGTGGGCAGGGTCATTCTTAACTCGGTCCTGCCCAAGGAGATGCGCAACTACTATCACCGGGTTATGGACCGCAAGACCATTACGGACATGGTCGCCGAGTGCTATAGAACCTGCGGCACGGCGGTCACCTCCCAGGTGCTTGACGGTCTAAAGGAACTGGGCTTCAGGTTCGCTACCCGGGCGGGCACTACAATAAGCATAACCGACATTGAGGTCCCCCCGCAGAAGAAGGGTATCCTGTCGAAGGCTGAAAACGAGGTGGATGAGGTTGAAGAACAATTCCGGAAGGGCCTCATATCACTAGAGGAGCGCTACCAGAAGGTCATTGAGATATGGAACAGGGCCAGGGATGATCTCACTAAGGCCCTCATGGCCAACCTGGATAAGTTCAATTCCGTTTACATGATGGCCACATCCGGGGCTAGGGGTAACGTTCAACAGATATCGCAGCTGGCTGGCATGCGGGGGCTCATGGCAGATCCATCCGGCCGCATCATCGAGCTGCCCATCAAGGCGAACTTCCGTGAGGGTCTGACCGTACTGGAGTACTTCACCTCCACTCACGGCGCCAGGAAGGGCCTGGCTGACACCGCCTTGAGAACCGCCGATTCGGGTTACCTTACACGGCGGTTGGTGGATGTGTCCCAGGAGATTATCGTGAGAGAGATCAATTGTGGTACAACTGAGGGCATATCGGTGGAAGAGATCAGGGACGGCAATGAGGTTATCGAGCCCTTGTGGGACCGCCTCGTAGGCAGGACTGCCCTGAGAGATGTGGTCCATCCCGAGGACAGTAGTATCCTGGTAGCCGCGGGCGAGGAGATAACCCGGGAGGCCGCCCAGGCTATCCTGGACGCCGGTATTGAGAGGATCGATGTGAGGTCAGTGCTCACGTGTCGTTCCCGGTACGGCGTATGCGGTAAGTGCTATGGCCGTGACCTTGCCACCGGCCGGCCGGTAGAGGTAGGAGAGGCCGTAGGCATAATTGCAGCCCAATCCATAGGTGAACCCGGCACCCAGCTCACCATGAGAACTTTCCACACTGGCGGTGTGGCAGGGGAAGACATCACCCACGGGCTCCCTCGAGTGGAGGAACTGTTCGAAGCCCGCAAACCCAAGGGTCAAGCCGTCATTTCCGAGATCGATGGCGTGGTGAGCTTCTCAGAGGGGCGTACCAAGCGAGAGATACAGGTGAGGGGCCCTGAAGGCGATGTCGCAGTGTACCCTGTGCCGTACGCCGCTCGCGTGAGCGTCAAGGACAGGCAGTTCGTTGAGGCAGGCGAGCCCATGACCGAGGGCTCCCTGAATCCACATGACCTTCTGAAGATCAAGGGTGCGGCGGGGGTACAGTCCTACCTGCTCAACGAGGTGCAGCGTGTCTACAGGCTCCAGGGCGTGGACATCAACGACAAGCACATAGAGGTCATAATCAGGCAGATGCTCAAAAAGGTGAAGGTGGAAGAGGCCGGGGACTCCATACTGCTCCCGGGAGAGCTGGTCAACCTTCTGGCCTTTGAGGAGGAGAACGCCAGGGTTCTTGAACACGACGGTGAGCCCGCCGTGGCCAAGCCAGTGCTACTAGGGATTACCAAGGCGTCCCTGGCCACAGACTCCTTCCTATCGGCTGCCGCCTTCCAGGAGACCACCCGGGTGCTCACCGAGGCCTCCATCAAGGGCAGGAGGGACCCCCTCCTGGGCCTAAAGGAGAACGTCATCATCGGCAAGCTGATTCCTGCAGGTACAGGCATGAGCCGGTACCGTAACATACGGGTTGAGACCTGCGTGCCAGAGCCGGAGTACCTTCCCGACGCCCTCGAACCCGACCTGGACGAAATCGACGGCGACGAGGGGTTTGGAGACGCCTTGGCCAGCGATTTTGGCACCCTGGGTCCTGTTGACTCTGATGAGGGTTGATGCTAGAATATAGAAGTGTCTCCGGGCAGTCCTCAAGCTGTCGCTTGAGGACTGCCCGGATGTGAGAGTCCTTTTGGGAGTCCTACGGGGAGGAACACTCAATGCCCTATGAACGACTGAAGCAGGCCCGGAGGAAGACCATCGGGACCAAGCAGACGGCCAAGGCTATCAGCCGCGGCCTAGCCAAGCTGGTCTACATAGCCAGGGATGCAGAGGAACGGGTGGTGGCCGACCTGGTCACACAGTGCGAGGCCATGAACGTTCCCGTTACCTACGTGGACTTCATGACAGATCTTGGTCGCGCCTGCGGCATAGAGGTTGGTGCCGCCGCCTGCGCGGTCCTAGAAGAGTGATACTCAAGGCGGGGAGGTGAATGGATGCCCACCATCAGCCAGCTAGTGAGAAGAGGACGGGAAGAGGCGGAGAAGAAGTCCGCGGCCAGGGCGCTCAAGGAGAATCCTCAGAAGCGCGGGGTTTGTACCAGGGTATGGACAATTACGCCCAAGAAACCCAACTCCGCTCTGAGGAAGGTTGCCAGAGTGCGCTTGGTGAACGGCGTGGAAGTGACTGCGTACATCCCCGGTGTTGGCCATAACCTGCAGGAGCACTCGGTGGTACTGGTCAGGGGAGGCCGTGTCAAGGACTTGCCAGGCGTGCGCTATCATATTATCCGTGGAACCCTGGACACTGCAGGAGTTCAGAAGCGCAACCAGGGTCGCTCGAAGTACGGGGCAAAACGACCCAAGAACGTCTAAGGGAAAGGGGTGGCTGAATGCCTAGGAGAGGTAGGCGGACGAGGCGGAAGCTGCTGCCGGACCCAATCTACGGCAGCGAAATGGTGTCCCGCTTCATCAACAAGATCATGATGGACGGCAAAAAGAGCCTGGCCCAGGCTACGTTTTATGGCGCCATGGAGGAAATCCGGCGCAAGACCGGCAAGGATCCCCTGGAGGTGTTCGAGAAGGCCCTGAAGAACGTCATGCCTCTCCTGGAGGTGCGGCCTCGCAGGGTCGGAGGTGCAACCTACCAGGTGCCCGTGGAAGTCAGGTCAGAGCGCAGGACTTCCCTGGCCTTGAGATGGCTCTCGAGCTACGCACGCCAGAGACCCGAGCGCACAATGAAGGATAGGCTAGCCGCTGAGGTCATGGAGGCTGCAGCAGGCGCGGGCAACACAGTGAAGAAGCGCGAGGAAACACACAGGATGGCCGAGGCCAACAGGGCCTTTGCCCACTACCGCTGGTAAGCCCAGGGCGACCATTCCCGAGGAAAGGAGGGATTAGCATGCCGAGAGAGCATCCACTGGAGACCACCCGGAACATAGGGATCATGGCCCATATCGACGCAGGGAAAACCACCACCACAGAACGGATACTGTTCTACACCGGGCGGGTTCACCGTATGGGCGAGGTCCACGACGGAGCCGCAACCATGGATTGGATGGTACAGGAGCAGGAGAGGGGAATCACCATTAGCAGTGCTGCCACCACCTGTTTCTGGAAGGGTCACCGCATTAATCTCATAGACACACCCGGGCACGTGGACTTCACGGTAGAGGTGGAGAGAAGCCTTAGGGTACTGGATGGCGCGATCGCTGTCTTCTGTGCCAAGGGCGGCGTGGAACCACAGTCCGAGACGGTGTGGAGACAGGCGGATCACTATCATGTGCCCAGGATAGCCTACGTGAACAAGATGGATGCCGTGGGCGCCAACTTCTTCCGGGTTATAGATATGATTCGCGAGAAACTAGCGGTGAAGCCCGTTGCCGTTCACTTGCCCATTGGGGCCGAAGATGACTTTCGCGGAGTGGTAGACCTCATCGGCATGAAGTCCATCGTGTCCCTCGATGACCTGGGAACCAGGAGCGAGGAATCGGACATCCCTCCCGAAGCCATTGACGAGGTGCTGGAGAAGCGAGAGGAACTAATGGAGATAGCCGCTGACCTGGATGAGAGCCTCATGGCCAGGTACCTGGAGGGAGAGGAGATCTCCCCCGGAGACCTGCGGAGGGCCATCCGGAAGGGGACCCTCTTAAACAAGGTGGTGCCCGTGCTGTGCGGTTCCTCCTACCGTAACAAGGGTGTCCAGCTTCTTCTAGACGCTGTGGTGGACTACCTTCCTTCTCCCTTGGATGTTCCCCCAATACGCGGGATCAACACAAGGGACGGGGGAGACGAGGTGCGTCTCGTGGGTGACGACGAGCCCTTCTCCGCACTAGCCTTTAAGATCCAGTCGGATCCCTACGTTGGCAAGCTCACGTTCTTCCGCGTCTATTCTGGCACGCTCACTGCGGGTTCCTACGTGTACAACGCTACCAAGGACCGGAAGGAGAGGGCAGGAAGGATCCTCAGGCTTCACGCCAACCACCGCGAGGACGTCAGGGAAGTGTACTCCGGTGACATAGGCGCGCTGGTGGGGCTGAAAGAGACCTCAACTGGGGATACGCTATGTGATGAGGCCCATCCAGTGGTCCTGGAGCAAATGGACTTCCCGGTACCAGTGATCTCCGTGGCGATTGAGCCCAAGACCAAAGCGGACCAGGACAGGATGGGTGATGCCCTCGGCCGGTTGGCCGAGGAAGACCCCACGTTTAAGTCCCACGTGGACCCAGAGACCGGTCAGACCATCATATCAGGCATGGGCGAGCTCCACCTGGAGATAATAGTGGACCGTCTCCTCAGGGAGTTCAAGGTGGGGGCGAGTGTTGGCAAGCCCCAGGTGGCTTACAAGGAAACCATCACAGGCGTGGCCCGGGGAGAGGGCCGTTTTGTACGCCAGACCGGGGGCAGAGGGCAATACGGGCATGTCTGGGTGCAGGTTGAGCCCGTGGAGCGTGGTGCCGGATTCCAGTTCTGTGACGAGACGGTGGGCGGGGTTGTGCCCAAGGAATTCATACCCGCAGTGGAGGCCGGCGTCAAGGAGGCCATGGACAGTGGCATCAAGGCGGGCTTCCCAGTGGTGGATGTGAAGGCAAGCCTTCTGGACGGGTCCTTCCACGAAGTGGATTCCTCCGAGGTGGCCTTCAAGATCGCAGGCAGCCTAGCCTTCCGCAATGGCGCTGTAAAAGCCGGCCCTGTCCTGCTGGAGCCTATTATGAAGGTGGAGATCCGGGTGCCCGAGGACTATCTTGGCGAAGTCCTGGCGGACTTTGGAGCCCGCCGCGGGCACGTAGAGGGGATGGAGTCCATCGAAGGGACGCAAGTAGTTCACGGCAAGGCCCCCTTGGCCGACATGTTTGGGTATGCCACTGATCTGCGTTCGCTCACCCAGGGTAGGGCTACCTACACCATGCACTTCCTCACCTATGAGGTGGTGCCCGGTCACGTCGCCGAGAGCGTAGTGGCCAAGGCCACAGGCCTGAGATATGTGTACAGGTAATGGGAAACAAGAGTAAAGGGGATGGACATTCATGGCCAAGAAGAAGTTTGAGAGGACGAAGCCGCACGTAAACGTAGGGACGATAGGGCACATAGACCATGGGAAGACGACGTTGACGGCGGCGATAACGAAGGTGCTGGCGACGAAGGCGCTGGCGAATTTCGTACCGTTCGATCAGATCGACAAGGCGCCGGAGGAGAAGGCGCGGGGGATCACGATAGCGACGGCACACGTGGAGTACGAGACGGAGAAGAGGCACTACGCGCACGTGGACTGCCCGGGGCACGCTGACTACATCAAGAACATGATAACTGGCGCGGCGCAGATGGACGGGGCGATACTGGTGGTATCGGCGGCCGACGGGCCGATGCCGCAGACCAGGGAGCATATTTTACTGGCCAGGCAGGTTAACGTGCCATCGATGGTGGTGTTTTTGAACAAGGCTGACATGGTGGACGACCCGGAGCTACTGGAACTGGTGGAGTTGGAGGTAAGGGAGCTGCTGACGAAGTACGGTTTCCCCGGGGACGAGACACCGGTGATAGCGGGTTCAGCGCTGAAGGCACTGGAGAGCGATGGAGAGAACGAGTGGACCAAGGGCATCTGGGAGTTGATGGACGCGGTAGATGAGTACATACCGACACCCCAGAGGGATATAGACAAGCCGTTCCTGATGCCGATAGAGGATGTGTTCACCATCACGGGGCGGGGGACGGTGACGACAGGGCGAGTTGACAGGGGAACAGTGAAGGTAGGAGACGAGGTAGAGGTGGTAGGGTTTGCGGACAAGGCAAGGAAGACCGTGGTGACAGGGGTGGAGATGTTCCGGAAGATCCTGGACCGGGCGGAAGCGGGGGACAACGTAGGGACGCTGTTGAGAGGCGTTGACAAGGAAGAGGTAGAAAGAGGGCAGGTGCTGGCCAAGCCCGGGAGCATACACCCGCACCGGAAGTTCAAGGCGCAGGTATACGTGCTGACACGGGAAGAGGGAGGCAGGCACACTCCATTCTTCCAGGGTTACCGCCCGCAGTTCTACCTGAGGACCACGGACGTGACAGGGCAGATCAAGCTCCCGGACGGGGTGGAGATGGTGATGCCCGGGGATAACATTAACATGGATGTGGAACTCATCACCACCATCGCCATCGAGGAGGGCCTGCGTTTCGCCATCCGCGAGGGCGGTCGCACGGTGGGTGCCGGTGCCGTGACCCAAATAATCGAGTAGAAAGGGGGGGAGCGCCGGATGGCGTCACAGAAGATCCGTATTAGGCTCAGGGCTTTTGACCACAAGCTCCTGGACCAGTCAGCCGTTAGGATAGTGGAGACGGCCCGCAGGACCGGTGCCGAGGTTTCCGGCCCCGTGCCACTCCCCACGGAGCGAAGCGTTTACACCATCCTTACCGCTCCCAATGGAGAAAAGGACATACGGGAGCAGTTTGAGATGAGAGTGCACAAGCGCCTCATTGACATAGTGGATCCCACCCCCAAGACCGTTGACGCCCTGATGCGCCTCGACCTTCCGGCCGGGGTGGACATCGAGATCAAGTTGTAAGGGGGTGACGGTCATGGACAAAGGGATAATCGGCAAGAAGGTTGGCATGACCGAGGTCTTTGACGAGCAGGGTAGGGCCATTCCCGTTACGGTAATCCAAGCGGGGCCGTGCGTGGTAGTACAGAAGAAGGCCGTGGATTCCGATGGCTATGCTGCCGTCCAGATGGGGTTCTCTGAGGTACCCGAACGAAGGGTCAACAAACCCTTGAAGGGTCACTTCGGGAAGGCAGGAGTGAAGCCAACGCGCTACCTTAAGGAGTTTCGTCTCAAGGGTGACTGGGAGGTAGGCCAGACGGTGACAGCCGCTGTGTTCGCCCCGGGTGACCTTGTGGATGTTGCAGGTACCTCCAAGGGCAAGGGTTTCGCCGGCGGGATCAAGCGGTGGGGCTTCCACAGGGGTCCCATGGCCCATGGTTCCAAGTACCACAGGGCTCCGGGCTCCCTTCAATCCAGGGATGCATCCAGGGTATTCAAAGGCCGCAGGCTTCCCGGCAGGCTTGGAGGAGGGCGCGTCACCGTTCAGGGGCTCAAGGTGATAAAGGTGGATCCCCACAGGGGCCTTTTGCTGGTGAAAGGGGCTGTTCCAGGCATCCGAGGCTCCATCGTAATGGTCAGGAACAGCTTCAAGGCACGGTAGTCCGTAAGGAGGAAGACGTTATGCCCCAAGTGGCACTCTACAACCAGGAAGGCAATGAAATAGGAAGCATCGACCTTAACGAAGAGGTATTCGGTGCCGAGGTAAACGAAGCCCTGCTTCACCAAGTGGCGGTGGGCCAGGCTGCGGCACGCAGGGCTGGCACCGCTTCTACCAAGACCAGGGCTGAGGTTCGCGGGGGCGGCAGGAAGCCCTACCGCCAGAAGGGAACCGGCTGGGCCAGGCATGGTTCCATCCGCTCGCCCATCTGGAGGAAGGGTGGTGTGGCCTTCGGTCCTAAGCCCAGGGACTTCGGGTTTCAAGTCCCCAGGAAGGCGCGGCGAGTGGCGCTGAAGTCGGCGCTGTCCGCCAAGGTCAGGGACGGAGAAATCCGGGTGGTAGACCGCATAGCCATGCAGGAGCCCAAGACCGGCGTCATTCGTTCCTTGCTTAAGAAACTCAATGTGAGTAAGGGCGCCCTGGTGGTAATGGCCGAGAAGGACCCCAATGTGTTTCTCTCCGCCCGCAACATGCCTAAGGTAAGGAGCATTCAGGCTGTGGATCTTAACGTCTACGACGTCCTCAGTCACGGGCACCTCGTCATCACCCAGGATGCGGTGGCCAGAGTAGAGGAGGTGCTCGGCTGATGGACGCCAGGGACGTTATCATCCAACCCATCGTTACCGAGAAGAGCTCGAACCTGATGACCCAGGATAAGTACGTATTCGAGGTAGCGGAAGGGGCCAGCAAGGCCCAGATCAAGCAGGCCATCGAGGCGATCTTCAAGGTTCAGGTCAAGAAGGTGAATACCGTTAGAGTCCAGGGCAAGAGCAGGCGAATGGGAAAGTTCGCGGGCAAGACTGCATCCTGGAGGAAGGCCATCGTGACACTGGAGCCGGGACAGTCGATCAAGCTGTTCGAGGGCGCGTGAGAAGGGAGGGGAAGAACAGTGCCCGTAAAGTCTTTCAAGCCGACGTCCCCCGGGGTACGCTCGAAGACTGTTTCGAGTTTTGAGGAGATTACCAGGGATACCCCGGAAAAATCGCTGGTGACGCCGCTGAGGAAGAAGGCCGGACGCAACGCGCAAGGACGCATTACAGTAAGGCATCGCGGCGGAGGTCATAACCGGCGCTATCGCCTGGTCGACTTCAAGCGGGACAAAGATGGTGTGCCAGCCAAGGTGGCAACCATCGAGTATGACCCCAACCGGACGGCACGCATAGCTCTTCTGCACTATGTTGACGGGGAGAAACGGTACATACTCGCCCCTGTTGGAATAAGGGTTGGCGACATTGTAGAGTCCGGACCCAACGCGGACATCAGGCCGGGAAACGCCCTCCCGTTGAGAAACATGCCCATGGGCTCCATGGTGCACAACATTGAATTGTATCCAGGCAAGGGCGGCCAGCTGGTACGGGCGGCAGGTGGGATGGCCCAGCTCATGGCTAAGGAAGGGGATTTTGCCCTCATCAGAATGCCCTCAGGGGAACAGCGCCGGGTTCGCCTGGACTGCAAGGCCACACTGGGTCAGGTGGGAAACGTGGATCACGAGAACATATCCATCGGCAAGGCAGGGAGAAATCGCTGGATGGGTAAGAGGCCGACAGTCAGGGGCGTTGTTATGAACCCTGTGGACCATCCCCACGGTGGAGGCGAAGGCAAGTCGCCCATCGGCCGGAAGTCCCCTGTGACTCCCTGGGGAAAGCCCACCCTGGGCCATAGGACCAGGAAGAAGGGCAAGCCTTCTGACAAGTACATCGTCAAGAAGAGGTAAGTAAAGGGGGACCAGTACCATGGGTCGTTCATTGAGAAAGGGCCCCTATGTTCCGGAGAGTCTGATGAAGAAGGTCAGCCTCATGAAGTCCAAGGGCGACAAGCGAGTCATAAAGACCTGGGCCCGGGCCGCGACCGTGATCCCGGACATGGTTGGCCTGACAATAGCAGTATATGACGGGCGCAAGCACGTACCCGTCTACATCACCGAGGACATGGTCGGCCACCGGTTGGGGGAATTCGCTCCCACCAGGACGTTCAGGGGCCACGGTCACCATACGGAAAGGTCTACGGCGCTTAAGTAGCCGCAAGACTGTGAGAAAGGGGGCTCATCTTGTGGCTGAAGCAAAGGCTGTGGCAAAGTACGTCAGGATAGCGCCTTCGAAGGTCCGGATAGTAGTGGATCTGGTTAGGGGTAAGGCACTAGACGAGGCCCTTGCCATCCTGCGGTTCACCTCTAAGAGGGCATCGCGCGTGGTGGAGAAGGTCATCCGGTCGGCGGCGGCCAACGCCGAGAATAACTACAACATGAAACGCCGTGATCTGATGGTATCCGAGGTCTACGTTGACCAGGGGCCCACCATGAAGCGATGGCACCCGCGACAGAGAGGGAGAGCCTTCCCCATACTGAAGAAAACCAGCCACGTCACCGTAGTACTGCGGGATGGAAAGGAGGCGTAAGGAATGGGCCAAAAGGTGCACCCAAAGGGTCTGAGGATTGGCATCATCAAGGATTGGGATGCCCGGTGGTTTGCGGGGAAGAAGGCCTACACCGATCTCCTCCACGAGGACCTGGAGGTTAGGGAGTTCATCAAGAACAAGCTGAGGCAATCTGGGATCTCCAGGGTGGAAATTGAGAGAGCAGCATCCAACAGGGTGAAGGTTAACATCCACACTGCCAAGCCGGGGATGGTCATAGGCAGGGGCGGCCTTGGCGTTGAGGAACTGCGCAAGGCCATTGAGGCTAAGACAGGCAAGCAGGTATCCCTCAACATCGTAGAAGTAAAGGTGGCCGAGGTCGATGCCCAGCTGGTGGCCGAGAATGTAGCACACGCCCTTGAGCGCAGGATCTCCTTCCGCCGGGCCATAAAGCAGGCCATTGGGCGCGCTATGAGAATGGGTGCCAAAGGGGTGAAGGTCAGGGTTTCCGGTCGCCTGGGCGGCGCTGAGATGTCGCGAAGCGAGTGGGATTGGCAAGGCACTGTTCCCCTCCACACCCTCAGGGCCGACATCGACTACGGTTTTGCCGAGGCCAAGACCACCTACGGCAAGATTGGTGTCAAGGTATGGGTGTATAAGGGAGAGGTTCGTCCCGAGAAGGCTGTTGCCGGCGGAGGGGGAGAGAGATAATGCTCCAACCCAAGCGGGTCAAGTATCGCAAGCAGCACAGGGGCCGCATGAAGGGTCTAGCCAATCGTGGTGCCGAGGTCTTCTACGGTGACTACGGGCTCCAGGCGCTGGACCCGGGCTGGGTTACAGATCGGCAGATCGAAGCAGCCCGCGTGGCGCTTAACAGGCACATCAAGAGAGGCGGGAAGGTATGGGTCCGTATCTTCCCTGACAAACCCGTGACGGCGAAGCCCGCGGAGACACGCATGGGCAGCGGGAAGGGTTCCCCGGAGTTCTGGGTGGCAGTGGTCAAACCCGGCAGGATCCTCTTTGAACTGGCAGGTGTCAACGAGGACATTGCACGAGAAGCCATGAGACTGGCGTCTCAGAAGCTGCCAATCCGTACCAAGTTCGTGAAGCGCAAAGACGTAGGTGGTGAGGCCGATGAAGGCTGAGGAGATAAGGCAAATGGCCGACAAGGAACTCAACAGGCGGCTCAGCGACCTCAAGGAGGAGCTCTTCAACCTGCGCTTCCAGTCAGCCACAGGGCAGCTGGATAACAACATGCGGATAAGCCAGGTCAGAAGGGACATAGCCCGGGTGAAGACCGTCATGAGGCAGAAGGAGCTCCAGGGGAAGGAGGCGCTGAGATGACCGAGGGCAGGCGCAAGACAAGGGTAGGTATAGTGGTATCGGACAAGATGGATAAGACTGTGGTGGTAGCGGTGGAGCGCCTCACAGCTCACCCTTTGTATGGCAAGCGCGTCCAACGCACTAAGAGGCTGAAGGCCCACGACGAGACCAATCAATGCCATGCTGGCGACAAGGTGCGCGTTGTGGAAACCCGGCCCCTGAGCAAGGACAAACGCTGGCGCGTGGTAGAAATCGTGGAGAAGGCGCGCTAGGCGCTCCTTAGTGGGAGGGGTATGCCATGATCCAGACTCAGACGAGGCTGAACGTAGCCGACAACACCGGGGCCAAAGAGATAATGTGCATTAAGGTCTTGGGTGGAGCAAACCAGCGGTATGCCACGGTGGGCGATGTGATAGTAGCGTCTGTGAAGTCCGCCGCTCCAGGTGGTGTTGTCAAGAAGGGCGATGTTGTAAGGGCCGTGGTGGTCCGGTGCAAGAAAGGCATAGGGCGTGAGGATGGCTCGCACATAAAGTTCGATGAAAACGCCGCGGTTATACTTAAGGACGGCAGGGAACCCAAGGGAACCCGCATCTTCGGCCCCGTAGCCAGGGAGCTCAGGGAGAAGGAATTCATGAAGATACTGTCCCTGGCGCCCGAGGTCCTTTAAGGGACGGAAGGAGGGGTAGCAGTGATGGCCAAAGAGACGAGATCACATCTTAGGATACGAAAGGGCGATACGGTCCTTGTGATGGCTGGCAAGGATAAGGGCAAGAAGGGCAAGGTGCTCAGGACCATACCTTCTGAGAACAAGGTTGTGGTTGAGAGAGTAAACATGATCAAGCGCCACCAGAAACGGAGCAAGAAGGTCATGCAGGGCGGTATAGTCGAGCAGGAGGCTCCTGTCTCCGCCGCTAATGTCATGTTCTTCTGTACCAGGTGTCAGAAACCCACGCGCTTGGGGGCGAAGAACCTGGAGACCGGGAAGAAGGTACGCCTCTGCAAGAAGTGCGGAGAGGTGCTGGACAAGTGACGGGGCGTTGTAAAGGGAGGTAACGTCTTATGGCATCTCTCAAGGAAACATACGAAAAAGAGGTGCTCCCGGCCCTTACAAAGGAGTTCGGGTATGCCTCTAAGATGCAGGTGCCCCGCCTGGAGAAGATCGTTGTCAACATGGGCGTAGGGGAGGCCATCCAGAACCCTAAGGTACTGGATGCAGCCGTGTCGGATATGACCATCATTACAGGCCAGAAACCCATTGTGACAAAGGCAAAGAAGTCCATCGCAGCCTTCAAGCTGAGGACAGGGATGTCCATAGGCTGTAAGGTAACCCTTCGGGGGGAAAGGATGTTCGACTTCTTCAGCAAGCTGGTGAATGTCGCTCTTCCCAGAGTTAGGGACTTCAAGGGTTTGTCAGCCAGGGGCTTCGACGGGAGAGGCAACTACTCACTGGGACTCAAGGAGCAATTGGTGTTCCCTGAGATCGACTACGACAAGGTAGAGAAGATCAGGGGCATGGATATCACCATCGTGACGACAGCCAGGTCAGACGAAGAGGCAAGGGCCCTGTTAGCGGGCCTGGGCATGCCCTTTAGGAAATAGCCCTGGCAGGGAGGTTACAGGATGGCAAAGAAGTCGCTGATAGAAAAGGCCAGGCGGGCTCCGAAGTTTGGGGTTCGCAGGTACAACCGGTGCCGCATATGCGGGAGACCCCGGGGATACCTCAGGAAGTTCGGAATGTGCCGGCTTTGCTTCCGAGAGAGGGCCCACAGGGGCGAAATCCCAGGCATAAGGAAGGCTAGCTGGTAGGGGTTATGCCCCTTGCCGAAAGGAGGTCTGGGACATGTCAGTCACTGATCCCATCGCTGATATGCTTACACGCATAAGAAATGCCAACACCGTCACGCGGGACCGTGTGGAAATACCCGGTTCCAAGATGAAGGCAGGGTTGGCCAAGATCCTGAAGGAAGAGGGCTTCATCCGGGATTACGAATGGATAGACGATGACAAGCAGGGCAAGATCCGGGTCTACCTTAAGTACGGGCCCAACAAGGAAAGGGTCATAACGGGACTCCGTCGCATTTCCAGGCCAGGACTAAGGGTATACGCCAAGAAGGGAGAGGTCCCTCGAGTCCTGGGCGGTCTGGGTCTTGCTGTGGTCTCCACCTCCCAAGGACTAATGTCAGATAAGAAGGCTCGGGCCTCAGGACTTGGCGGAGAGGTCATCTGCTACATCTGGTAAGGAGGCCGAAGAATGTCCAGGGTAGGCATTAAGCCCATTGCGGTACCCCCCAACGTTGATGTGACCGTCAACGGAGACAGCGTAGCGGTAAAGGGTCCTAAGGGCGAGTTGTCTAGGAAGATCCACCAGGACATGAAGATAGTCCTGGAGGATGGCAGGGTCCAGGTGTCAAGGCCCTCCGAATCCAAGGAGCACAAGTCCCTTCACGGGCTTACCCGGAGCCTGATAGCCAATATGGTTGAGGGAGTCTCTCGTGGATACCAGAAAGCCCTCGAGCTTGTGGGCGTGGGGTACCGTGCAAGCAAGTCCGGGGAGAAGCTGGTCTTGGCGGTAGGCTACTCTAAGCCAGTGGAATTCGACCCTCCAGAGGGCATTGAGATCGACGTGCCCAACCCCACCTATATCATCGTCCGGGGAAGTGACAAGGAAGTGGTGGGCCAGACAGCCGCCCGGATCAGGCAGGTGCGGCCACCCGAACCCTACCAGGGCAAGGGCATTCGTTACGCGGGAGAGAAGGTCCGCCGGAAGGTAGGAAAGGCTGGCAAGAAGTGATAACGGGAGGTCATCAGGGTGCTCAAGAGGGAAGATCGTAACTTCACCAGGAAGAGGCGCCATCTCAGGGTGCGGAAGAAGGTCGCCGGCACCGCTGAGCGCCCCCGGTTGAGTGTCTTCAGAAGCTCAAGGCACATATATGCCCAGGTCATTGCCGATGAGACCGGCGAGACCCTGGCGGCTGCCTCTACCATGGATCCAGAGATCAAGGGTCTCTTGAAGGCGGACTCAACGAAGAGAGACGCCGCAGGGATCGTGGGAGAGGTCCTGGGGAGGCGGGCCCAGAGCAAGGGTGTCACCCAGGTGGTTTTTGACCGTGGGGGCTATCTTTACCACGGCCGAGTAGCCGCCCTGGCAGAAGGGGCCAGAAAGTCTGGGCTCGTCTTCTGATGAAAGGGGAGGAATTTGTGAGCGAAATGGAGCTTGCTCAGGAGAAGGAACTGAAAGAGAAGGTCGTTTCAATAAACCGCGTGGCCAAGGTTGTCAAGGGTGGCCGCCGTTTCAGCTTTAGCGCTCTCGTGGTGGTGGGGGATGGCGAGGGCAAGGTCGGAGCAGGGCTCGGCAAGGCCACAGAGATCCCCGAAGCCATCCGCAAGGGCATTGAGGACGCAAAGAAGAACATGATTGAAGTCCCGCTGGTGGGAACTACTGTGCCCCACGAGATCACCGGGCATTTTGGCGCAGGGCGGGTTCTCATCAAGCCTGCCGCCCCTGGAACAGGCGTCATAGCGGGCGGCCCCGTCCGGGCCGTTCTGGAATTGGCAGGTGTCAGGGACGTGCTCACGAAGTCCCTGGGCTCCGCCAACCCCTGCAATGTGGTTTACGCTGCCCTTGAAGGACTCAAGGCTATCAAGAGTACTAGCCATGTGGCTCGCCTGAGGGGCAAGAGTATCGAGGAGATTAGCGGCTAGAGGGGGTGGCACAGGTGGCAGGCAAGCTTAAGATCACACAGCGCAAGAGCGCATTTGGGCAGACCAAGTACCACCGGGCCACCATGGAGGCCCTAGGCCTTAGAAGAATAGGCTCCCAAGTGGTACGGGAGGACGGGCCAGCAGTTCGCGGTATGATCCGCAAGGTGGCCCATCTGGTGGAAGTGGAGGAGGTCGAGCCATCGTGAAGCTGCACGAGTTAAGGCCGGCTCCTGGTGCCCGGAAGAAGGCTAAGAGGGTCGGAAGGGGAACCGGTTCTGGCAGAGGCAAGACATCAGGCAAGGGCCACAAGGGTCAGAACGCCAGGTCAGGCGGGGGCGTCAGGCCAGGCTTTGAGGGTGGGCAGATGCCCCTCCAGCGGAGGATTCCCAAGAGAGGCTTCTCCAACTACCGGCACCGCAAGGTCTACTCAGAGGTCAATGTAGGGACCCTGGAGCGCTTTGAGACGGGTAGCACCATTACCCCAGAGACCCTCAAAGAGGCGAAGGTGGTGAAGGACCTGACCGACGGCCTGAAGGTGCTGGGTGGGGGCAGCCTCGAGAAGGCTTTCACCGTAAGGGCCCATGCCTTCACTCGCTCGGCCAGGGAGAAGATCGAGGCTGCTGGCGGGAAGGCTGAGGTGATATAGGATGGCTCTTCTGGATTCCCTCAAGGCTGCCATGCGTGTGGGGGATCTCCGCAGGAGACTGTTCTTCACCTTCTGGATGTTCGTGGTGGTGAGGATTGGAGCCCACGTACCCGTTCCTGGCATAGATGCTACCGTGATAGCCAGGATGTTCCAGGAGGGTACCCTGTTCGGCCTCTGGGACCTGTTCTCAGGCGGGGCGTTGAAGTCGTTTTCCATCTTCGCCATGAGCATATACCCTTATATTAACGCGTCCATCATCATGAACCTGTTGACCATGGTTATACCCAAGTTGGAGAAACTTGCCAAGGAGGGCGAAGAGGGACGGCGCATCCTGAGCCAGTACACCCGGTACGGCACGGTTCTCCTGGCGCTCATCCAGGCGATAGGTATGAGCTTCTTCATCCGTAACCAGGGTGCCCTGGCAGACCCGGGGATGTTTAGCCTTGTGGTGGTGGTTCTCAGCCTCACCAGCGGCACCATGGTCCTAATGTGGCTGGGCGAGCAGATCACCGACAAGGGCATCGGCAACGGCATCTCACTGATCATTTTTGTGAACATTGTCTCCATGATGCCCGTGGACCTCGGCAACATACTGGCGTTGCTCCAGGTGGGACGTATAAGCCTGTTCAACGTGGCTCTCCTAGGCGTTATAGCGGCACTGGTCATCACTGGGATTGTCTGGGTCCAGGAAGGCCAGAGAAGGGTTCCGGTGCAGTACTCTAAGAGGGTTGTGGGCAGGAAGATGTACGGAGGCCAGAGCACCCACATTCCCATGAGGCTGAACCAGGCAGGCGTGATCCCTGTCATCTTTGCCTCAGCCATGCTGGCATTCCCAGCTACAATAGCTGCCTTCATCCAGCATCCGTGGGCACGCAAGGTAGAGGAACTGTTCGCTGGTACAGGCGTGGCCTATCACGTGCTTTTTGCCGTGCTAATCATCTTCTTCACATACTTTTACACGGCAGTCACCTTCAACCCCATGGACGTGGCCAACAACCTGAAGAAGTGGGGAGGCTTCATCCCAGGTATCAGGCCAGGCAAGCACACGGCCGAACACCTGGAGAGGATACTTGTGAGGATAACCCTTCCAGGAGCGTTCTTCCTCGCAGCTGTGGCCATAATGCCGGGCATCGTTATGCGTATCACCGATATCCCCGGGGTCGCCTTCGGGGGTGTGGCCCTGATCATCGTGGTGGGAGTAGCCCTGGAGACCATGAAGCAGATTGAAGCCCACCTGCTAATGAGACACTACCAGGGCTTCATGAGGTAAGGGGGAGGAGTCATGTTCCTGATTCTCATGGGACCCCCCGGTGCTGGAAAGGGCACCCAGGCCAAGAGAATAGCCGGAAGACTCAATGCCTGCCATGTGTCCACTGGCGACCTGTTCAGGATCGCTGTCTCACAGGGGACTACACTGGGGAAAAAGGCCGAGGAGTACATGACTCGCGGAGAGCTGGTACCCGATGACGTGGTAGTGGGGATCGTGAAGGAGCGTCTTGCCATGCCGGACTGTGGTGGAGACGTGGTCCTGGATGGGTTCCCGAGAACGGTAGCCCAGGCGGAGGCCCTGGAGGCCATCCTGGGAGAACTGGGCATGAAGATCGACGCCGTCATAAGCCTGGAAGTGCCTGAAGAAGTGCTGGTGGAGAGGGCCATAGGCCGGAGGGTATGCGGGTCCTGCGGGGCCAGTTACCACATGGTATTCGATCCCCCGCCCCCGGGGAGGCGGTGCACCTGCGGCGCGGAACTCCGCCAGCGTAAGGATGACACAGAGGAGACGGTGAGCAACCGCGTGAGGGTGTACGAGAGAGAGACCCAACCGCTCTTAGGGTTCTACGGCAACAGGGGATACCTCAGAAGGGTAGATGGGACTGGTACAATAGACGATGTCAGCTATGCCATCGTCAAGGCGCTGGGGACCGTGGAAGTATGATAGTGCTCAAGTCCGACCAAGAGCTGGCAATCATGCGCAAGGCTGGCCAGATCGTCGCGGATGCCATGGATGTGCTCAAGGAGGCTGTCAGACCGAACTTGTCCACTCTGGAGCTGGACGCTATTGCTGAGCGCTTTATCAGGGATCAAGGGGCAGTCCCAGCCTTCAAGGGGTTTCGCGGGTTCCCGGGGAGTATTTGCACGTCCCTCAATGAAGAAGTGGTACACGGGATACCGGGGGAGAGGAGACTGAGAAGAGGAGACATTCTCAGCATTGACATTGGGGCCGTAGTGAATGGCTTCTATGCAGATGCGGCCTTTACCGTGCCGGTGGGTATCGTGACCGAGGATGCTGCCCGCCTCCTGGAGGTGACACTGGGTTCACTGGTAGCAGGCATCAGCCAGGCTCGTGCCGGAAACCACCTGAGCGACATCTCCCATGCGGTGCAAGAGTACGTTGAGTCCCGGGGGATGTCCGTGGTCCGGGATTTCGTGGGGCACGGCATCGGCAGGAGCATGCATGAAGACCCTCAGGTTCCCAACTTCGGTGAGCCCAGCAGGGGCCCAGTGCTCCGCCCGGGAATGACCCTGGCCATAGAACCCATGGTGAACCTGGGAGGCTTCGAAGTGACCGTCAAGGAAGACACCTGGACAGTCGTCACGGCTGACGGTAGGTTGTCCGCTCACTTCGAGCACACCATCTGCATCACCGGGGGAGAGGCATGGGTGCTCACCCGCAAGGACTAGCACTGGAATAGGCTTCCAGGCCGGAGGGAGATAATTACCCATGGAGGATTATTCTCTGGGAGAACCGGGCCCTGCTAGCGAGAGGAGCCTGAGGCGGGGTCAGGTAGTGTCATCCAAGGCCGGGAGAGACGCGGGCAGGTTCTATGCAATCATGAAAGTAGTCGACCATCGTTTCGTTGAGGTTGCGGATGGAGACAGGCGATCGGCGAAGAAGCCCAAGAGAAAGAACCTGCGACACCTGGTTGTTCACAAGCAGGTCTTGGAGGAAGTGGGACGGTCGCTGGAGGCCGGGCAAGAGATATCCGACGCAGATCTCAAGAGGGCCCTGGGTTGCCTGGCTGGACCCCAAGGTAACTAGGCGCAAGGGAGGTGATGCAAGGGTATGGTTAAACAGGACGCCATCGAGGTCGAAGGAACGGTTATCGAGCCACTGCCCAACGCCATGTTCAGGGTGGAGCTGGCCAACGGCCATAAGGTCCTGGCCCACGTCTCCGGCAAGATCAGGATGAACTTTATTCGCATTCTTCCTGGGGACAAGGTAACCATTCAGCTGTCTCCCTACGACCTTTCCCGGGGGCGGATAGTCTATCGCTATAAATAAGGGATACCGGTTATTCAAGGGGGTTTTTCCAGTGAAGGTACGGCCGTCAGTCAAGAGGATTTGCGAGAAGTGCAAGATCATTAAAAGGCACGGGCGAGTGCGGGTAATATGCACTAACCCGAAGCACAAGCAGAAACAAGGCTAAGGAGCAGGAGGTGAGGATGATTGGCTAGGATTGCGGGAATTGACCTCCCCAGGGACAAAAGGATTGAAGCGGCCTTGCATTACATATACGGGATCGGTGATTCGACCGCCAGGAAGATAATCAATGCAACAAAGGTCAACCCTGATACGCGAGTGAGAGATCTTACCGAGGAAGAGGTCTCTAGGCTAAGGGAGTACATCGACAAGAGCGTGAAGGTGGAAGGAGACCTCCAGCGCGAGGTGCAGATGAGCATCAAGCGCCTCATTGAGATCGGCAGCTACCGTGGCCTGAGGCACCGGCGAGGCCTCCCTGTAAGGGGACAGCGCACAAAGACTAACGCTCGGACTAGAAAGGGCCCCAAGAAGACCGTAGGCGTCCGGAGGAAGAAGTAGTGAAGGGAGGGATCTAGTTGGCTAAGCGTACTACAAGAGCCAAGAAGAGAGAACGGAAGATGGTGGAGCGAGGTGTTGCCCATGTCCGTTCCACCTTTAACAATACCACGGTGACCATCACCGATACTTCAGGGAATGCCCTGGCCTGGGCTACCGCTGGCACCGTCGGCTTCAAGGGCTCCAGGAAGAGCACGCCCTTTGCCGCGCAGTTGGCCGCGGACAAGGCGGCCAAAGAGGCCATGAACTATGGCATGAAAGAGGTAGAAGTAAGGGTGAAGGGACCGGGCGCAGGCCGGGAGGCGGCCATCCGTTCCCTGCAGGCAGCCGGTTTGGAGGTAAACGCCATAGAGGACACAACACCGGTACCACACAACGGCTGCAGGCCACCCAAACGCAGGAGGGTATAGGCAGGAGGTGAAGAAGCGTGGCTAGGTATACAAAGGCAGTGTGCAGGCAATGCCGCCGCGAGGGAGGCAAACTCTTCCTCAAGGGCGAAAAGTGCTATACACCCAAGTGTCCTGTTGACAAGAGGAACTATCCCCCTGGGGAGCACGGCCAGGGTAGGAAGAAGGTATCGGAGTACGGGATCCAGCTCAGGGAAAAGCAGAAGGTCCGGAAGGTCTATGGAGTGCTCGAAGCGCAATTCCGCAGGTACTTCCGGAAGGCCGAGCAATCCCGGGGTGTGACCGGCGAGATCCTTCTACAGTTGCTGGAGAGGCGCCTTGACAACGTGGTCCACAGGATGGGGGCTGGGGCCTCGAGGGCGGAAGCTCGCCAGCTGGTAAGGCACGGGCACTTCACCGTCAACGGCAAGAAGGTCGATGTCCCATCGTACTTGGTCAAGCAGGGCGACATTGTCGCTGTGAAGCCCAAGTTCCGCGATGATGCCAGGATGAAGGAACTCCAGGAGTTCGCCAAGGGCCGCAGCTTCCCCGAGTGGCTTGAGGTGGACGTGGATAACATGGCAGCCAAGGTACTCCGGTATCCGAACCGTGAGAACATAGATATCCCAGTGGAGGAACACCTGATCGTGGAGCTCTATTCCAGATAAACCGCCGAATGACCTGTGGGGCCCAAGGAAGAATTCCTGTGCCAAGGAGGGTCCGAGTGGATGATCGAGATTGCGAAACCTAAGATCGAGGTTTGGGAGATCAGTGAGGACAACTCCTACGGGAGGTTCGTGATTGAGCCCCTGGAACGGGGCTACGGGATCACCCTGGGGAACTCCCTTAGGAGGATCCTCCTGTCGTCTTTGCCAGGTGCGGCGGTGACATCCGTCAAGATCGAGGGCGTGCTCCACGAATTCTCTACCATACCCGGTGTTATCGAGGACACCACCGATATAATACTCAACCTCAAGCGCCTCTACCTTAAGATACACAGCGACGAGGCGAAGGTGATCCGCATTGAGGCTGAGGCTGAGGGCGAGGTCACGGCATCTGACATCGCTACCGATGCGGATGTGGAGATACTCAACCCTGACCTCCACATAGCCACCCTGGCCAAGGGCGGAAGGCTTGTCATGGAGATGATCGTGGAAAAGGGGCGCGGTTACGTTCCCGCGGAGCGCAACAAGAAGGGCGAGCAGCCCATTGGGGTTATCCCGCTGGATTCCATCTTCACGCCCATAAGGCGGGTTAACTACAGCGTGGAAGACACCCGGGTGGGGCAGGTTACGGACTACGACCGCCTGACCCTGGAGGTATGGACCAACGGAACCATATCCCCCGAGGAGGCAACGAGCCTGGGGGCCAAGATCCTGATGGAGCACCTGAAGCTCTTTGTTGGGCTTACCGATACGACAGAGGAGATCGAGATAACGGCGGACCGTGAGGAGGACGAGCGGAGCCGCCTCCTGGAGACACCCATTGAGGAGTTGGAGCTGTCTGTCCGCTCATTCAACTGTCTTAAGAGGGCCGGGATTAACACCGTTGGCGAACTCACGGAGAAGACTGATGAAGAGATGATCAAGGTGCGAAACCTCGGTAAGAAGTCACTGGAAGAAGTCAAGATCAAGCTGGCCAACCTGGGGCTGGGCCTTAAGCCCTCAGAGGACTGACGGGCTGGCGAGGTCTCGCAGGAGGTGTCACATTCATGGGAATGAGCAAGTTCGGGCGCCCGTCTGACCAGCGCAGGGCCCTGTTGAGGAACATAGTAACCTCCTTCTTGCGGGAGGAGAGAATTGAGACAACAGAGACCAAGGCGAAAACGGTGCGTTCCATAGCCGAGAAGATGATCACCCTGGGCAAGCGCGGGGACCTGCACGCGCGGCGGCAGGTCCTAGCCTACCTGACGGATGAGGATGTGGTCACAAAACTCTTCGAGTCCCTGGGACCGCGCTACGCCAACCGCCAGGGTGGGTACACCCGCATATCCAAAACGGAGCCCAGGAGGGGCGACGGGGCTCCCATGGCTGTGGTGGAACTGGTGTAGCCTGGGAGGCGAATGCCTTGAGCGGTACCGCAAACATAGTTGAGGCCGAGAATCTCGGCCATCGTTACAGCTTGGGTGACCAAGGTGAGATCCTTGCCCTAACTGGTGTTGAGTTTCACGTGAAAAAAGGCGAGTTCATCGCCATAATTGGGCGGAACGGTTCGGGCAAGTCCACCCTGGCAAAACACCTAAATGCACTGCTTTTGCCCACAGAGGGTGCTGTGTGGGTACGGGGGATGGATACACGGAGGCCGGAGAATCTCTGGAACGTTAGGCAATCTGCGGGAATGGTATTCCAGAACCCGGACAACCAGCTTGTCGCGGCAGTTGTGGAGGAGGACGTTGCCTTTGGTCCAGAGAACCTGGGCCTTGATCCTGGAGAGATCAGGAGGCGGGTGACGGAATCCCTGGAAGCCGTAGACATGGCTGGCTACGCCAGTTTCGCCCCACACCTGCTGTCAGGAGGCCAGAAACAGCGAGTTGCCATCGCTGGGATCCTGGCCATGAGGCCAGAGTGCATCATACTGGACGAACCCACGGCTATGCTAGACCCCCAGGGACGCCTTGAGGTGCTTTCCACCATCAAGACGCTGAACGGGGAGGGCATAACGGTCATCCTCATCACCCACTTCATGGAGGAGGCCGTGGATGCTGACAGGGTGCTGGTGATGGAGGGTGGACAGGTAGCCATGGCGGGCTCCCCGTCCGAGGTTTTCTCCAGGGTTGACCTCCTCAGGGGAATGGGCCTTGACGTCCCGCAGGTCCTGGTGCTAGCTCAGCAACTCCGAGCGGCAGGCTTGGATGTCCCTGGAGACCTCCTCACTGTGGACGAGATGGTGGAGCACCTATGCCAATAGTGGTGCAAGACCTCGCCCACACCTACATGCCAGGGACCAAGTTTGAAGTAAGGGCTGTTGCCAGCGTAAACCTTTTTATCCCGGACGGGCAGTTTCTAGGTATAATCGGGCCCACGGGCTCCGGCAAGTCCACACTCATACAACACTTCAACGGGCTTCTGAAACCCACGGCAGGCCGCGTTCTTGTGGATGGTGCGGACGTGTTCAGGGACAAGGCCTCCTGGAGGGACGTCCGCCGCAAGGTTGGCCTCATCTTCCAGTACCCCGAACACCAGCTATTTGAGGAGACTGTGCGCCGGGACGTGTCTTTCGGCCCCAGAAACCTGGGGCTGGCAGAAGAGGAGATCGAACGCCGGGTAAAAGAGGCCCTGGGGCTGGTGGGAGTGGGTGAAGACCTCGCGGAAAGGTCCCCCTTCGAGCTCAGCGGCGGGCAAATGCGGCGGGTGGCTATGGCAGGGGTCCTGGCCATGGAGCCCAAGTACCTGGTCTTGGACGAGCCCACGGCGGGCCTGGACCCTCAGGGCCGTGACGAGATACTGGGCAGGATCAAGGACCTTCACTCCGAGAGAGGCATTACGGTTATCCTTGTGTCTCACAGCATGGAGGAGATAGCGAGGCTGGTTGAACGCCTTGTGGTCATGGATAAGGGCAGGGTGGTTCTGGAGGGCCCTCCCAGGGAGGTCTTCCTTCAGGACCAGTTGCTCCGGGGAATGGGCCTTGACGTCCCGCAGATGACCAGGTTAATGAGCCAGCTGGCCCTTAAGGGTGTTCCTGTCAAGCGTGGGGCGCTCACTGTGGAGGAGGCTAGGGATTCAATACTGGAGTGGAAGAAGGGCCGGACAAGTGTTTAGGAACGTGGTCTTAGGCCAGTACTACCCGGTTGAGTCACTCAGCCACAGGCTCGACCCCAGGACGAAGATCGTCATGGCCATCATATACATTGTTGTGCTGTTCCTGGTAAAAGGGGTGCCAGCCTACGGTGTCCTGAGCGCATTCTCCCTGGGGGCGATACTCCTATCCAGGGTTCCGGTCAGGCTTGTGCTAAGAACCCTCAGGCCAATCCTGTTCATCCTGGCCTTCACCCTGGTACTCCACGTGTTCTTCACCAAGGGGGAGCCCCTGTTCACCCTGGGTCCCTTGACCGGCTCCCGGCAGGGGCTCGTTCAAGGCGCGTTCATGGCGTCCCGGCTCCTGTTGCTCATCAGTACCACCAGCCTCCTGACGCTCACAACATCCCCCATTGCCCTCACTGACGGTATAGAGGCACTCCTGAGGCCCTTCAAGCCCCTGGGTGTCCCCGCCCATGAGCTGGCCATGATGATGACCATCGCTCTACGGTTCATCCCCACCCTGCTGGAGGAGGCCGAAAAGATTATGAAGGCCCAAATGGCCAGGGGAGCGGACTTCGAGAGCGGCAATATCGTGAAACGCGCCAGGGGTATGGTGCCCCTCCTAGTACCCCTGTTCGTGGGGGCATTCCGCCGGGCGGATGACCTGGCCCTGGCCATGGAGGCCCGGTGCTACCGCGGGGGCGAGAACCGCACCAGGATGAAGCAGTTGAGACTTGGCCTGGCGGACTACGTGGCCTTGACGGTCTTCAGTGCCATCATGGCGAGCAGCATTGTGCTAGGCCGCTTGTTGCTCTAAGGGGGGGGCCTTCTTGAGTCGTTCCAGGCACATAAAGGCCACGGTGCAATACGACGGCACGGCATACGCAGGGTTCCAGCGCCAGAAGGGCCTCGCCACAATCCAGGGAGAACTGGAGAGCGCCCTCTCCTTCATCGCAGGGCACCCTCTAAGGGTAGTGGGGGCGGGGAGAACCGATGCAGGAGTACACGCCGTGGGACAGGTAGTGTGCTTCTCCCTGGAAGGGAACATTCCGACGGAGAGAATACCTGAAGCAGCAAATGCCCGGCTGCCAGCGGACATCGCTCTGTGGGACGCGGTTGAAGTACCCACGGGCTTCCACCCCCAGTACGAGGCAGTCTCCAAGCTCTACAGCTACACTGTATGGAGGGACAGGCGGCGGTCGCCCTTTTACAGCAAGTATAGCTACCATTTCTGGGAGGACCTCTCCATGGATCCCTTGGTGGAGGCGGCAAATGTCCTGGTAGGGGAGCACGATTTCCGGGCATTCAGGGCTATGGGCAGCTCCGTGAAGGGAAGCGTCCGGACCCTCAACCGGCTGGATGTGAATGAGGAGGGACCATTTCTCAGATTCTACCTGGAGGCTGATGGGTTCCTCTACAATATGGTCAGGATCATCGTGGGGACACTGCTGGAGACAGGGCGGGGGCGGCTCACCCCTGGGGATGTCCGCCATGCCCTGGAGACTGGGGAGAGGGGCATGGCTGGGCCTACCGTTCCTGCCTCCGGTCTCTGTCTTGAACAGGTAAGGTATTCTTGACAGCCCATGGGCTCTGTTATAGAATGGGGTTGTGCCCGCGGGGCCGAGGACAAGGAGGAGCAAGATGCGCACGACTTACATGGCAAAGCCTAAGGAGATCACCCGCCGTTGGTACGTGGTGGATGCCACGGGCAAGCCCCTAGGGCGCCTGGCCGCCAGGGTGGCCCTGGTGCTGAGGGGCAAGCACAAGCCTACCTTCACCCCTCACCTGGATACCGGGGATCACGTGATCGTAGTCAATGCCGAGAAGATTCTCCTGACGGGCAATAAGCCCCAGCAGAAGATGTGGTACCGGCATTCCAACTACCCCGGGGGCCTGAAGGCGACACCCTACGAGAAGCTCCTGGCGGACAATCCCGAGAAAGCGATCGAAATGGCTGTCAAGGGCATGCTCCCCCACAACAAGCTAGGAAGACAAATGGCCAAGAAGCTCAAGGTCTACCGAGGATCAACCCATCCTCACGAGGCCCAGGCACCGCAAGCATGGGATCTAGACTCCTGACAGTTCCTCCAGGAAAGGGGGTTTGAATGGATGGCAATGTCGCAATTCACTGCCACGGGAAGGCGCAAAGAAGCCATAGCCCGGGTTCGTCTCATGCCAGGGGACGGCCGGATTACCATAAACGACAGGCCCATTGAGGACTACTTTGGTCTTTCTACCCTGCAGACCCAGGTAACCGAACCGCTACGGCTTACCAGCACCTTTGGCCGTTATGACGTGTTCGCAACAGTACGCGGGGGAGGGGTTTCCGGCCAGGCGGGTGCGGTAAGGCACGGAATAGCCAGGGCCTTGTGCCTGCTGGATGTGGGCCTTAGGACATCACTGAAGAGAGTGGGTCTTCTCACCAGGGATGCCAGGGTCAAGGAGAGGAAGAAGTACGGGTTGAAGAAGGCCAGAAAGGCTCCGCAGTTCTCCAAGCGCTAGACGAGGAACCCCGGTATCACGGGGTTTCTTCATTTTGTGGGCCCATGCCTCCCAGGCATGGAGCCTTCGTGTGAGCACGCTTTAGGCCAGTGGTATGCCTGGGAACCTGCAGGCCTAGCCCTCCGGTTGATTCACGTCCCGGTTATCGCCAGTGGTGTTATCACCGCCTCCTGCCCCCGGCTGGACCGCCCTTACCCAGATCCATTCGAAGCCTACAACGTCAACCCTGACCACAGCTTCTGCCTCCAGCTCGACAGATCCAGCCTGGGGCCTTGCCCAGTTGCAGGCGGGTTCACTCAGGACGGTTACCGTAACCTGGGGCGCCTCAATGGGTTTATCTCCCAGGTGTGTCCAGGGGATCTCCTCCGTAACGGGAATCCTGACATCAACAGCGCGAGTCTCTCCAGGGTTAACACCTGTGCACCAGACATGGGCTGCCAGGGACCCCCGCAGTCTCACCACACGGGGATCCCGGACGTCCAGGACAGCGGAATCAACCCTGAAGCCATCCACCAGGCACCCCAGTACCCTCTTAGGTGTGACGCCTTGGATGGGCGCACGCATGGTCTTGACGATCCTGGATTGACCCCATCCCCATACCACCCTGGTGAAGATCTCCCGGAACTCCCCCAGCACGGGCTCACGGGATCCCATGGAGGGCACCCTCCTCTCCAGGCGAAAACCGCCCAGCGGCTCACCGGGGTGCGTCAAACACCTCTATTGCTATCTTGGTCTCTCCAATGACCTCTGCCTGCACGGAGAACTCTACCGTGACCCTGACGCGGTTTTGGGATACGATGCTCACATCGGAGCATTCAGGAACCTGCACCGCACGCGCCTTGGCTTCCAGGCTCCCCAGGGCGGTGCTGCTCCACTCCGTGATGGGAATGAACTCCGTGTAGCGAACCGTCTCTTTTGCCAGGGCCGTGCCCTGCCGGTTGTTGTACGAGTACCACACGTTCACGTCAAACCTTCCGGAGATGGGGACCGACACCACATTCTGCCCTGACCTCTCCGGAGGGGAGGCTTCAGGCTCCGATACCTGTGTGAAAAGGCATCCCAGGACCTCACCTGGGACACTGCCCTCGGGAACGGTAAGGATCCGCTCGAGCCTGAAGGCTTTGACCCCGTACCCGCATACAGCCTTCGTAAGAATCTCCCTGTATCCCATGCTCTTTGCGCCGCCATGCACACCAATCACCCCCTGGACACTGTTCTTGAAATAAAGTCCACCCTCACTTCCACCCGCTAATCATCATATGTCTGGGTGTGTCCCTTCGCCACAGAAGGCCATGCCCAAGCCTCGTCCCCACTTGGCCAGATCACCGTCAAGAGGCCCAAACACCTCCGTGCACAGGAAAGGCCCCATCCGGGGGATGATATAGGCAGGCACGTCTGGAGGCTGGTTCTTGAAGAGAGACATACTCCCTACCCTTATCACGCTCAGCGCCGTGCCCTTTGTGATTGTGTTGAGCAATTCCATGCTCATACCGGTTCTTCCCCGGATGCAGTCGGCTTGAACCTCCCAAAACGATGGGGATGATCTGCCTGCCTTCAAGCGTCAGGATGGACACGCCCGAACAGTCCGCCGCCCTCCTGGGGACAATGGAGAGGTTCAACGCCTCCTGCAACGCAGTGGTCCTTGTGCGGGTACTAATATTGAAGACATAGTCCCCCTCCCCTTAACATAATTGGTAAGTTCTGCCATGCCTGACTTCAGGCTATGCGGGGGGGGACAGAGTAATGCACCTTGTCCTGAGGGTTGGGCAGAAAGAGGAAACTACTGGATGAGGGATAGGGAGCTTAGGAACACGGCGGTGACCCCGGCGGCCATTACCGGTCCTACCAGGATGCCGCCGAACAGGAGGATGGAGGCGATGGAACCCACGATAACACTCGTGGCGATTTCCGGGCAAATGGCCAGTAGCTGCACACCACGGCTATTGAGCACAGCTGCGACCGCTCCCCCGGTTACCGCCACCAGGCCGGGCAGGCTCAACAAGGAGGCCTTGAGGTCTTCTGGCGTGATCTTGCCTGAGGCAAAGGGGGGCAGGAGCGCCAGGGTTAACAGGAGGAGCCCGAGTTCCACGCCACGCTTCTCCAATAAGAGAAGGGCTGGCTGTAGCTGCAAAAAGGAGAGCACCAGGAGTATGCCAGCAGCCGAGGCGAGGAGACTGTTTCTGATGCCGACCCCTAGCAGGAACATCAGGATGAGAGGCAACTGTTCAGCGATGGGCCTCACGGCACCTCCCCCCAACGTGTGCCTAGGAATATAAGGGAAACCCCAGCGAGGATCAACAGAAGTCGCGAGGGCGGCACCTGGCCGGCCAGAGACGACAGGCCAAGCCCCGTGGCAAGAAGAAGCACCAACGGCCCGCACACACCCAGAACACCGTTGATCCGCAAGGCCACCGGAATACTCCCGAAGTGCCACATAAGCATCGCGGCGCTGAGCTCGATGCAGCCCGAGAGGACTCTTAACAGGCACATTCCCAGCAGGGTTTTACCTGCCACTCCCTGGCCTCCTTTGCTGGACTTCACTGAAGGCTATGTGGGCAAGGTGTCCCATAGACCGGATCCGGCAACCTTGTCCTGTAGATGGGCTGTTATCCCCGGACCTGGGGCCGCATAGCATCATTAGCGAGCGAGGAGGGAGGGCGAATGAAGCGCTACGTTCTCTTGTCTATAAGCCGAAGGCATCTTTCCCTGGTGGGGCTGCTCATCCTGTGCATCCTGGGGCTCCTGGCCGGTGCTCTCAGTGGCAGGCCTTGCAGCGTAGGTGCATTGGCTCTATTCGAAGAACAGGTGGTGGTCATAGATCCTGGGCACGGGGGATGGGATCCCGGGGCAAGCGGTAATGGTGGTGTGGAGAAACACATAGTGCTGGAGATATCGCACTACCTCAGGGGGTATCTTGAGGTCAGTGGGGCCGAGGTGACGATGACCAGGGAGACGGATACTGACATGAGCCACAGCGGGGAGGGCTGGCGTGAGCGAAGTGATCTGGAGGCCAGGGTCGCCCTGGGAAACGCATCTGGGGCTGACGTCTTCCTGAGTATACACTGTAACGCGTTTCCCTCTCCAAGGTGGGGAGGGGCCCAGACCTTTTACGTTGCGGGCAGACACCCTCTCAACGAGCCCCTGGCTCTCTCTGTCCAGAAGGCCCTGGTGGAACACACAGGGCGAACCAGCAGGGAGGCTTCGCAGAAGATCGATCACTACGTCCTGAAGAACCTGGAGATCCCGGCTGTGACGGTGGAGGTCGGTTTCCTGTCTCAGCCCGAAGAGGCCCGGTTGCTGCAGACGGAGGGCTACCAGAGGAGGGTCGCCTGGGCCATCTTCATGGGCCTGGCCTCGTTCTTCCGGGGATCCGAGTAGAAGTGTCCCGGAAATGAGAACAATACAGTTGCCGGGCCTTGAGCCCAGGTCACCGCCCCTGGACCGCTCCAGGGGCTTTCTCGGAGGTGGTCCCATGACAGGCATCGATAAACACTTCGCGGAGCGCCGCGCGGCGCTGGCCCACCTTAGCGCCGATGAACTCAGGCAGAGGTTCTGGTCTGCCGCTCGTGAGGCGGTGAGCCCCCTGGTGGAAATGGCCAGGACACATACTACCCCTTCCATCGAGAGGTCAGTGCTCATGAGGATGGGCGCGACTAGCCTGGAGGCCCAGGCCATCGTGGAAAGATGCCTCGACGTTGGCCTAATGGGCAAGGGAGCTGGCCATGTGGTGCTCCGGGTGGCCCAGATCACCGCAAGCGACCCGGCTGAAGCCCTCCGGCGGCTTGGCCGTGGCGAAGGGTGGGAAGCGGCTGCCCTGGCCTTCAACTGCCCACCCCCGAGGGGAGAAGGGCCGGGTACCAGGGTCTCCGGCATACATGACACCCAGTGAGCCCCTGGACGTGATGGCCCTCTTGAGGGGGCTTAAAGCCTACCGCCCCAGGCGGCAAGGATGGATTCCAAGGCGTCCTGACGGTTCTGTGCTCGGGCCCTTCCAGTACCGGGAATCCTCCTCACCCTTATCCAAGGGTGTGCCCCTTCCTGCGGCGAGGCACTTCGGGGGGATTGACCCCCAGCCTGACTGCACCATCAGCACAGAGATAGCCTCCGGGCGGTTTGAGGATGACCTCAGGCGAATGCGCATGGCGGCCTGGCACGGTGCGGACCACGTGATGGTGATACGCACTGCAGGTCAGAGTCATGTGGACGGCCTTTTAGAGGGAACCCCTGAGGGTGTAGGCGGGGTACCTATCACCCGCAAGCAGCTCAGGGCCACCAGGAGCGCGCTGGACCTTATCGAAGACGAGGTGGGTCGCCCCATCAACCTTCATTCCTACGTGAGTGGCCTAGCGGGTCCCGAGATGGCCGTGCTCTTTGCCGAGGAGGGACTTGGGGGGGCTCACCAGGATCCCCAGTACAATGTGTTATACCGGAACGTGAACATGGTAAGGTCCTTCGTTGATGCCGCGGAGGCCAAGAGGGTCATGACTGGCGCTGGCATCATCCAGATAGACGGTGCCCACAACGCCAATGCCACTGCCCGGCAGGCTTGGAAGGTAATGCCGGAGCTCATGGTGCAACACGCCATCAACGCTGCCTTCTCCGAGATGGTCGGGATGCCCCCGGACATGATCTACCTGAGCACGGTGCCCCCCACGGCCCCCCCGGCGCCCAAGGTTCGCCTGGACCTGCCTTACGCCGTAGCCTTGCGCCAGTTCTTTCCCGGCTTCCGGTTCAGGGCTCAGATGAACACGCGCTATATGGAGGCAGACCCCAGGGAAGCCACGGTTACCCATGTCCTGGATGTGCTCATATCTAGGCTAACCTCGGCAGACATCCAGAGCACCATTACCCCGGACGAGGGCAGGAACGTGCCTTGGCATCACAACAGCGTGGCAGCCGTGGACACGGCGAAGCAGGCGCTCACCGGGCTGGATGGACTGGAGGAAATGGTCAGTCTCAGGTGGGACGGGCCCCTGAGGGATGCGGTCAGGGAGATCCAGGAGCGGGCCTTGTTGCTGTTGGAGGACATCCTGGGGGTGGGAGGCTACTTCCAGGCTGTGAGCCAGGGGTTCTTCGTGGACTCGGGGCTCTATCCAGACAGGGAAGGCGACGGGATAAAGAGAGACCCTGGAGGGGGTGTGGGGGCCGGCAGTGTCATCCCAAGGGATGCGGACTACCTTGCCCCTGTGTGCTCCCATTTTGGCCAGAACATGCCCGGCGGCGACCCACCCTGCAAATTTATAGGGGGGTGCACGCTTTGCCGCCCTGAGCGGATTCCTTACATTGACGAGCTGGACCCTGAAGATAACGTGAGGGTCAGGATGGCCCTCACCGAACGTCATCGCAATGGTGAAGTGCTGCGGCCGGAGGTGCAATGGAGGGCTGACGGCATCATCACTGTGACCATGCTGTTCCCCGCGGCTACCGGTGTGGCCCAGGCGGCTGGCTTGGAGACCGCAGCCAGAATGGGGTTACAGGAGCCCGAGGTGACATATGCCAGGGTTATGCACCCAGCCGAGGCAACGCTGGTGGAGGTGAAGGGACGGGTTCCCTGGGACCTAGACCCTTCCACGCTCGAGATGCCTAGGAGAGAACCGCTCCTAGCGGAAGAGGAAATAAGGGAGGCGATACTGCTCGCCCCCATGAGGGTTGTGGCGGCCACGGCCGGCGAGGACGAGCACTCCATGGGCATGCGGGAGATCCTCGACATCAAGCACGGGGGCATCGAGAAGTTCGGGATTTCCTGCCTTTACTTGGGCACATCAGTGCCCGTGAACAAGATGGTGGATGCCGCCCGGGAGGTCGACGCTCACGCCATACTCATGAGCACCATAATCACCCATGGGGATGTTCACAGGCGCAATATGCGGAGGCTCAGCCAGTATGCCCAGGAATCAGGGATCAGGGAGCGCCTGGTGCTTTTGGCCGGGGGCACCCAGGTCACCGGTGAGATGGCTCGGGAGTGTGGACTGGACGGCGGGTTCGGCCGGGGCGCCAAAGGCATTGAGGTTGCCTCGTTCCTGGTCAAGGCTCGTAGGGCACGGGGGCTCGAAGGGAGGAGGTAAAGGCATCCTGGTGAAGAAGAATATGGACGGGGCCCGGCCGGATGTCCTGGTGGCGGAGATCGGCAGTACTACCACTGTGGTCAGTGCCTTCGAGGGTATCGAAACAGGCCAGCCAAGCCTGGTGGGCCAGGTTACGGTAGAGACCACCGTAGACCAGGGTGATGCCCGCCTAGGCCTCAACGAAGCCATAAGAGCCCTGGGCCCCATGGCGCAGGGGCTTCCTCTCATGGCATGCTCCAGCGCCGCGGGCGGCCTGGTCATGAGCGTGCACGGCCTGGTCTACGACATGACGGTGAAGGCTGCGCGGGAGGCTGCCCTGGGAGCGGGAGCTATAGTGAAGATGGTCACGGCAGGGCTCCTCAGCCGCTGGGACCTGGAGGAAGTATCCCGGCTGTCTCCGGGGATAATCCTCCTTGCCGGGGGCGTTGAGCATGGAGACCGCAACACCGTGGTTGCCAACGCCAGGGCCCTGGCGGCAGTGCACGCCCGCATACCGGTGGTCTTCGCGGGCAACAGCAGCGCGCGCCAGGAGGTCGTCGATATCCTGCGCAGCCAGGGGCGCAGGGTGGAGACCGCGGAAAACGTATACCCCGCCATAGACCAGCTGGATGTTGAGCCTGCCCGCATGGTGATACAGCGGGTATTTGAGGAGAGGATAACCGAGGCCCCCGGGATGGCCCGGATCCGCCAGGGGCTTTCAGGGGTATTGTTGCCCACCCCGGGGGCGGTGATGGAGGCGTCAACCCTCCTTTACCGTGAGCTCGGAGACCTGATGACCATTGATGTAGGGGGAGCCACCACTGACGTGCACTCCATCACGGAGGGCTCGGAGGAACTACGAAGGATCTCCACCTTTCCTGAGCCATTCAGAAAACGAACTGTCGAGGGTGACCTGGGTGTCCGGCGCAATGCGGTTCACATCGTAAACATCATCGGTGAGGAGGACCTTTCGAAAGACCTGGGACTGGATGCCCGGGAGGTGCTAGCATCAATGCACACCATGCCCTCTACCCCTCTAGAAGAGAGGTTGGTAGCCCGCTTGGCCAAGGAGGCTGTGGGCTTGGCAGTGGCACGGCATGCTGGCCGCCTCAAGGAGGTCTACGGGCCTGGAGGCCGATCTGTGGTAGCGGAGGGCAGGGACCTGGGGAGAGTCGAGTGGATCGTGGGGACTGGGGGACCCCTTACCAGGCTGCCCGGGGGGAAAGAAGCCCTGGAGGCGCTCACGGTCCCGGGGCCAGGCAGGGAGATGTATCCCCGGGATGCCCGGGTCCTGCTGGATGGCAACTATGTCATGGCGGCATGCGGAGTACTGTCGACTCGGTGGCCCAAGGCTGCGGCAAGTCTTCTTTGCGAGAGCACAGGAGTCCACAGAGGGGTGTGATGCCGTGGCAACTGTGGTTTTTGCGGGGCTGTGTCCTCATCCCCCAGTAATAGTGCCGGAGGTTGGCCGGGAAAGCCTGCGTGAGGTCGAGGCTACGGTCAACGCGATGGAACAGCTGTCCAAGACGGTTCGATCCACCGAACCCGAAGTACTGGTGATGGCTGGACCTCATGGGCTTCAGTACTGGGACGCAATAGGTGTGGTTTCGGGTGACCAGGTGAGGGGTACCCTCGGAGCCTTCGGGGCTCCGGAGGTGTCGCTGGAGTTCAGCCTGGATGCCGGCACCCGGCAGGAGGTAATCAGGGCAGCGACCCAGACCGGCCTTGAAGTGAGGGAGGCACGGGCCGACCTGGACCACGGCTTCCTGGTCCCCCTTTACTACATCAGGAAGGCGGGTGTCAGCGCCCCCCTGGTCCTTCTAGGACCAGGTGCGTTGCCCACCGGTGCCCTCTACCGGATGGGTCTTGAAATGGCAAGAACCTTCACCAAGAGGGTGGCCTTCATTGCCAGCGGCGACCTCTCCCATCGCCTCAAGTGCGGGGCCCCGGCGGGATACCACCGCATGGGGCAGGTCTTCGACGACCTCGTCGTCAAGGCACTACGCGAGGGAGATGCCGGGGCGCTGCTGAACATGGATGAGAACCTGGTGGAGCAGGCGGGCCAGTGCGGGCTCAGGCCCGTGGCGATGCTCTCCGGCGTGGCTAAGGACAGTGGGGGGTTCCAGGTGCTCTCCTATGAAGGCCCCTTCGGTGTGGGATACCTTGTGGCCCAGGCTATCGCCCAGGACTACCTGGTATCCTTGGCCCGCAGGAGCCTGGAGGCCTATGTAAGGTGCGGGAGGATCATCGAGCCAGATGATGTTCCCCCAGAGTTCTCATCGCTGGCAGGGGCCTTTGTATCCATTCACTCCCGGGGCCGCCTCAGGGGATGCATCGGGACAATAGCCCCTACCAAGGGGAGTGTTGCCTTGGAGGTGGTGGAGAATGCGATAGCCGCTGGCACCCAGGATCCGCGCTTCCCCGCGTTGAGGGCTTGGGAACTGGGCTCTCTCACATACAGCGTAGATGTTCTTGGAGAGCCCGAGCCCGTTAGCGGGCTTGGAGACCTTGACGCCAGGGTCTACGGTGTGATAGTGGAGAAGGGAGACAAGCGTGGCGTGCTCCTCCCCGGCCTTGACGGGGTGGACACCCCGGCGGAGCAGGTGGCTATAGCCAGCCAGAAGGCGGGCCTCAGGCCGGGAGAGCACGGGGTGAGGCTCTACCGGTTCAAGGTGACGAGGTTTGGAAGGAAAGGATGAACCCATGGACACCGGGCGAGAGGCTATGTACTACGAAGCGGCGGGGGAGCGCATCCACTGCCACCTGTGCCCCCAGGACTGTCGAATTGCCCAAGGGCAGAGGGGCGTGTGCCGGGTGCGCCTGAACAAGGATGGCAGGCTGTGGGCCACAAACTACTCTAGGTGCACAGCGCGGGCGCTAGACCCCACAGAAAAGAAGCCCCTTTACCACTTCTACCCTGGTTCTTACCTTCTCTCCCTGGGCACTTTGGGCTGTAATCTGAAGTGCGGGTTTTGCCAGAATTGGCAGATCTCCCAGAGGGACGCCCCCAGTTACCGGCTTCTCCCTGAAGAGGCCGTGCAAGACGCCGTGCAGGCCAGGGAGGGTAACCCCCGCTGCGTGGGGCTGGCCTACACCTATTCCGAGCCCTTGATGTGGTATGAATACGTCCTGGAGACAGCTGCTCTAGCCAGGCAGAAAGGACTCAAGAACGTCCTGGTGACCAATGGCTTCATCAACAGGGAGCCCCTTAAGGGACTCCTGGATCTCATCGATGCCGCCAACATAGATGTGAAGGCCTTCACTGAGGACTTCTACCGGAAGCACTGCAAGGGGCGTCTAGAACCCGTAAAGGAGACAGTGGAGGTTGCCTGTGGCGCGGGGTGGCATGTAGAGGTGACGACCCTGGTGATTCCCGGTCTAAACGATGACGAGAAGGAATTGGCGGACCTAGCCCGGTGGCTGGCATCAATAGACAAGGACATTCCCCTGCACCTCACACGGTACTTCCCCAACTACCGCTACAGTATGCTGGCGACCCCGCTGGACACACTGAAGAGGGCCTGGGAGGTTGCCAGGGAGCACTTGTCCTATGTCTACACGGGCAACATGGCGGGCAGGGAGGGCTCCACGACCCTTTGCCCGCAGTGCGGGTACGCTCTCATCTGCCGTGAGGGAATGCATCTTGGCCAGTGGGACCTGTCTCATGGGGCCCAGTGCCCGCAATGCGGGCAAACCATAGCCATAACCGGTTCCATAATGAGTTGAGGAGGATGAAAAAATGCAGAACATGAAGGGCAAGGATGTGATTTCCCTTCACGACCTCAGCGTTGAGGAGGTTTCACAGATCATCACCACCGCTGCCCACTACAAGGTGCTGGACAAGACGGGGGAGCATCCCCAGCCCCTTCAGGGCAAGACGCTGGGCCTCATATTCCACAAGCCATCCACCCGCACCCGGATATCCTTTGAGGTGGCCATGTACCAGCTGGGTGGCTATCCCTTGTTTCTCAGCGCCCAGGACCTCCAGCTCAAGAGGGGAGAAACCATAGGCGACACAGCCAAGGTGCTTTCCCGTTACATACATGGCATCATGATACGCACCTTCAGCCACAGTGATGTCATAGAGCTGGCTCGGCACGCCACGATCCCCGTGATCAACGGGCTCACAGACCTGCTTCATCCCTGCCAGGCCCTGGCAGACTACCTGACGCTCTACGAAAAGAAGGGACACCTAAAGGGGCTGAAGATAGCCTACGTGGGAGACGGCAACAACGTGGCTCACTCCCTGATGTTCGGTGGGGCGAAGACCGGGGTGAGTGTCACTATCGGTTGCCCGCCTGGATACGAACCGGACCCCGAGATTACGAGACTAGCCACGGAGGATGCCAAGCTCACGAAGGCATCCATAGCCGTCACCAATGACCCTGTGGAGGCAGTCCGGGGCGCTGACGCGGTCTATACCGATGTGTGGACCAGTATGGGCCAGGAAGAGGAGAAGGAGGCGCGTCTTGGTGCACTCAGGCCCTACCAGGTCAACGCCGGACTTATGAGCCATGCCCGGGACGATGCGGTGTTCCTCCATTGCCTCCCAGCCCACAGGGGCGAGGAGGTTACCGGCGAGGTAATCGACGGGCCACAATCAGTCGTATGGGATGAGGCCGAGAACAGGCTTCACGTGCAGAAGGCCATTCTTGCCCTGGTGATGTAAGGACCAGCTTCCCTTCAGGAAGCTGGAGAGTGGGGGAGTACACGTGGATTGGAGGACATCCATCACGGCCTTCGCCATGATCTTCCTGGCCGAGCTAGGTGACAAGACCCAGCTCACCACCATGTTGCTGGCTGCACAGACGAGGTCCCCGGTGGCGGTGTTCCTGGGGGCCTCCACAGCCTTGGTGCTCACTTCCCTCCTGGGGGTTGTGTTCGGGGAGGCAATAACCAGGGTGGTACCTGTCCGTCTTATCCGTTCCATCGCGGGAGCGTTCTTCGTCGTTGTGGGCATCCTGCTCCTGGCTTCCAGGGGCAAGTAGCGTCGCTATGGGAACGAGGGGCGTCTGACCTGAAGGTGTTGCCTCAAGAGGTGGCCGTTGCCCGGCCATATTCTGGAAGTGCCAGGTACAGCTTGCCCGGGGATCTACTTTGCGGTACACTAGATATGTGTGTATGCGCCTGTAGCTCAGAGGATAGAGCGCCGGCCTCCGGAGCCGGGTGCGCAGGTTCGATTCCTGCCAGGCGCACCAGATAACCAAGCCCGCCGCTGGCGGGCTTTACCGCGTGACATATTTACTCCTCGCCTAGGTAGGCACGCCTCACCATATCGTTTCCCCGCAGGTCCTCGGCATTGCCCTCCATGACGATGCAGCCTGTCTGGATCACGTAGCAGCGGTGCGCTACCTCCAGCGCCACGTGGGCATTCTGCTCTACCAGGAGCACCGTGGTGCCCTCCCTGTTCAAGCGTTCTATGGATTCAAAGATCTGCGCGGTCAGAACGGGCGCCAGTCCCATAGAGGGTTCATCCAGCATTAGGATCTTCGGTCTCATCATGAGTGCCCTGGCGATGGCCAGCATCTGTTGTTCGCCGCCGCTCAGGGTGCGACCCTTCTGCTTGAGTCGTTCCTTCAGCCGGGGGAAGAGGTCGAAAACCAGGCACCTGTACTCCTCTAGCCCTGCCTTGCCCTTGAAGGCGTAGGTGCCCATGGCCAGGTTTTCTTCCACGGTGAGACTAGGGAAAACCCTGCGGCCCTCGGGGACATGGGCGATCCCGGACAGCGCTATCTTGTGGGGCGACAACCCACCTATGCGCTGGCCATCCAGCACAACCTCACCGCTCCTTGGCTTCAAGAGCCCCGATATGGTCTTTAGCGTAGTACTCTTCCCGGCTCCGTTTGACCCAAGAAGCGTCACTATCTCTCCCTCGGTTACCTCAAGTGACACGTTCTTTAGGGCCTCCACGTTGCCGTACGAGGTGCTGACATCGTTCAACTCTAGGAGTGCCATGGTCATTTCCCCTTTGGAATAAGACGGCCTAGCTGATCACCTTGTGCTTCACACCGAGGTACGCCTCGATTACCTTGGGGTTGGACTGTACCTCGGGCGGTTTGCCCTCGGCGATCTTAGCCCCGTGGTCCAGCACGAAGATCCTGTCAGAGAGGTTCATGATGAACTTCATGTGATGCTCGATGAGAAGAAAGGTAAGCCCCTTATCCCTCAGCTGGTGAATGTAGTCTATCATCTTATTCACAAGGGTCAGGTTCACACCAGCGGTGGGCTCGTCCAGGAGCACCATCTCCGGGTCGGTCATCAAGGCCCTGACCAGTTCCAGGCGCTTCTGATCCCCGTAAGAGAGATTGCAGGCCAGCTCGTTCCTGAGATGGGTCAATTCCACGAAATCCAGGAGCTTCAAGGCCTTCTCATTGTAGAGGCGTTCATCCTCATTCACCCTCCGGGAGCCCCTCAGCACCGCCAGCACGCTTTCACCAGAGCTAACCGGCGCCAGTAGCATATTCTCCATCACGGACATCCGGGGGAAGACCCGGGTCACCTGAAAGGTACGAACAAGCCCCTTCTTGACGATCTCGTGGGGCTTGAGGCCAGTTATGGGCTCGCCCTTGAAGGTTATCTCCCCGCTGTCGACCCTGTAGAAGCCGGTGATCAGGTTGTAGATGGTTGTCTTGCCTGATCCGTTGGGCCCAATGAGCCCGCATATGGAGCCTCGCTCTACCTCGAAGCTCACACTATCCACGGCCTGCAAGCCTCCAAAACGCTTGTTCACTTCAGTTATCTTGAGCATGTTCACTACCCATTCCCTTGGCAGTCTTGGGCTTCAGGTGAAGGCGCCTCTCACCCAAGAGCCCATTGGGTCTCACCAGCATCATGATGACCAGCATAAGGCTGAACATTATCTGCTGAAGTGGCGCGGACACGGATGGCGGCAGCCCGAAGAACCGTGTGGACTCCCTGATCAAGACCAGGATGAACACGCCCACCAGTGACCCCGCGTTGCTGCCCAACCCGCCAAAGACCACTATCAGCAGGACGAAAATGGTTTGGTTCAGCGTGAAACTCGTAGGGTCTATGAATGTGATGTAGTGGGCGTAGAGGCTGCCCGCAACGCCTGCAAACAGGGAACCCACCACAAGGGCCACCAATTTGAACCCCACAACATCCTTCCCCATGGCCTGGACGGCGATCTCGTCCTCCCTGATCCCCTTGAGCACCCTGCCGTAGGGCGAGTTCACCATCCTCTCGATGACCACGTAGGTCAAGACAAGGAATCCCAGCATCAAAGCTACGTATGAGGGCATGCTGGAGAACTGGTAGCCAAGGATCTCAGGGCGAGGTATGCCCGGCAGTCCCATGGGCCCCCTCGTGAGTCCCACCCAGTTGCGGAATACGCTCCTCATTATCTCACCAAAGCCCAGAGTGGCAATGGCGAGGTAGTCGCCGCGGAGCCTCAATGTGGAAAAACCGATGAAGCTGCCGGACAGCCCTGCCAGGAGGGCGCCAGCCATGAGTCCGATCCAAACCGGAGACCCTGCGCGGGTTAGCAGGGCCGAGGTATATGCCCCTATACCGAAGAACGCGGCATGCCCCAGGTTGAAAAGTCCAGTGAAGCCTATCGTAAGGTTCAGGCTGATTGCAAGTATCCCGTAGATGCACATCAGGACAATGATGTGATATATCATAGTTTAGTCTCCGCCTCGTAGCGTTCCCCCAGGAGCCCCGAGGGCTTGACCAGGAGGATCGCCAGGAGTATCACATATGCAATGGCATCCTTCCACACAGCGGGGATGAACCAGACCCCCAGGTTCTCCGCGAAGCCGATGAGGAGGCCTCCCAGGATGGCCCCGTAGATGCTTCCTAGGCCACCGAGGATTACGGCGGCAAAGGCCTTGATAGTAACCACCAACCCAATGGTGGGTTGGAGGTCAGCCTCGTACCCCACCAGGATACCCGAGACCGCGGCCAGGGCAGCACCGATCACGAAGACGATGGATATCACCTGGTTTGAGTCTATCCCCATCATTGATGTCATCTCAAGGTCATCGGATGTGGCCCTCACCGCTACCCCCAGGGGGGTCTTGTTGATCAGCCAGTGCATGCTCAGCATGAATACAAGCGCCGCCCCGATAATGGATACCTGGACCGGGGTGATCCTGGCACCTAGGAGGTAGTACCCGGCCTCAATTGGACGAGGGTAGGCCCTGATGTCGGCTCCCCAGATCAGCATGGCGATGCTCTCCAAAAGAAGGGAGATGCCAATGGCAGTCATCAAGGGCGCTAACCTGGCAGCCTTTCTCAGGGGCCTGTAGCCTATGCGTTCTATCCCAAAACCCAAAATGCCCGAGATTAGCATGGACAGGAGGAAACTCAGGACCAGGTTGAGCCCTAACCACACGATGAAGGCATAGGCCAAGTAGGCTCCTACCATGACCACGTAGCCGTGGGCGAAGTTCATCATCTTCAGGATGCTGTACACCATGGCGTAGCCCGCCGCCACCATGGCGTAGTTGCTTCCAGAGATCAAACCGTTAACCAGGAGTTGAGGCAGCATGTCCATGCCTTCCATCCTTTCACGGGGGGGGGGCCGGCGGGCCCCCGCGGCCCCCCCCCCGGCGGCCCCCCCCCC
>JBFMCS010000052.1:0-93308 GCA_040754315.1 Bacillota bacterium | reverse complement strand
TGCTTGGCATGGCCGCCCATCTTTGCGGGGGGGGCCGCCGGGTGGCCGCGGGGGCCCCCGCTCGGTCAGGCGAACCCTCTTATGGCTGCCAGAGCACGAACTCTCCGTTCTTCACTACGTAACGCTCATACACCCCTGCGGCGATACCATCCTCGTCGAAGGTCTTCTTGCCAGATGCCCCAGGGTATTCCCTCACGTTCCACAGGTAGTCGCGGATAGCCTGGGGATCCGTGCCTGCCTCGGCAACGGCCTTGGCTGCCAGCCACATGGTATCATAGGCGAAGTCCGACCAGATGGTGGGTTCTTCGTTGTGGAGGCTGCGGAATGCCTCGGCAAACTGCTCGTACTCCTGTGTCTGCTTGGAACCGACCCTCAGGCAGATAAGTCCCTCCGCCGCGGGCCCTGCCAGGTCGATGACCTCCTTGCTCTCCAAGGCCGTATCGCCCACCCACTGTACTTCCATTCCCAGCTCCCGAGCCTGCTTGAATACTATGGAGCCTTCCTTGACGTGGGAAACGATGAACACAAGCTTTGGATCCTTGGCCTTGACCTTGAGGAGTTCGGTGCGGAAGTCAGCCTTGCCGACATCGTGCGGCTCGGCTATGAGGAGATTTCCTCCGGCCGCCGCGAATTCCTTGGCAAAGGCCTCCTTCACGCCGATACCGTAGTCATTGTTGATGTACATCACTGCAGCGCTCATCTCTTCGATGTCCCTGGCGAAGTTGACCCACTCCAGACCCTGGGCCTCGTCAGTGGGCATTAAACCGAAGTAGGTGCCAGGGTACTCTCTCAGGCTGGGGGCCGTGGAGACAGAGTTCATGAGAATTGCCCCCATCTCCTGCACCAGCGGGAGTATCGACAGGGTAATGGTGCTGCTGGATGAGCCAATGACAACGGGAACCTTGTCTACCTCAAGCAGCTTCCGCACAGCGGAAATGGCATCAGTGGGATTGAGCCTGTCGTCTTCGAAAACGACCTCTATCTTCTTGCCGTCTATGCCGCCCATGTTGTTGATCGCTGCCAGGGCCACCTCTGCGCCTTTCTTCATGCTGGTGCCGTAGACTGCCGCGTCCCCAGTGAGGTGGTTGACGAAACCTATCTTGATTACCTCCGGTTCCTCAGCGGGGGGCTCCTCCTCATCGGCGGGCTCAGCCGGGGCCGCTGGTGTGGATCCGCACCCAGCCACGAGGGATATAACAAGGAACAAGGAAAGCATCACCAGGGTCAGTTTCCTGTAATTCACTCTTTACCCCTCCTCGTACTCTTCTTGCCAGTTCCCACGCAATTCTCTCTAAATTGGCGAGCCTCGCCCTCGCACGGCCGTGCCGTGCCTGTGTGAGAGCCGATGTCTCTTCTTGCCCATCACCTCCGTAGTCTATCAGAACAGTTCAGTGCTAAGATATCGTTCGCCGGTATCCGGCAACACTGTTACCACGGTCTTGCCTTCCCCCAGCTCCCTTGCCAGTACCAGGGCGGCGGACACATTCGCCCCTGAGGAAACGCCGCATAGGAGCCCCTCCTCCCGCGCCAGCCGCCTTGCTGTTTCCAGGGCATCCTCGTCTTCAACCAGGATTATCTGGTCGACGAGCTCCATATCCAGCACGTCCGGGACGAGACCATCCCCCATGCCCTGCATTGCATGGTGCCCTATATCGGTGGAACCGGAGAGCACCGCCGCCTTGGTGGGCTCCACGGCCGCCAGGGTTACCTGGGGGTTAGCCTCGCGAAGGGCCCTTCCAACCCCCGTAAGCGTGCCGCCGGTGCCGACGCCGGCACAGAAGGCATCGACAGGTCCATCTACCTGTTCCAGAATCTCCTTCCCGGTGGTGAGGCGGTGGATCTCAGGGTTGGCGGGATTGGCAAACTGGTTCGCCAGCCATACCTTGGGGTCCTCCTCGGCCATCGCCCGGGCCCGCTGAACGCACAGGTCAATGGCCTCAGTGATGTTGGCGCCGGCAGGTGTGAGGCATATATCGGCCCCGTAAGCCTCCATTATCCTGCGCCGTTCCATGCTCATGGTCTCGGGCATGACGATCCTGCACCGGTAACCCTTGACGGCCGCGACCATCGCTAGGCCGATACCCTGATTGCCGCTGGTGTACTCCACTATGATGGAACCGGGCTTCAGAAGGCCCGCTTCCTCCGCCGCGGTAACCATTCCGTACGCGGAACGCGTCTTGATGCTCCCGCCTATGTTGACAGCCTCGAACTTCACCAGGACCGAGGCGGACCCCCGGTCCGGAATGCGGCGAAGCCTCACCAGGGGTGTCTCGCCGAGGCACTCCAGGATGTGGTCCACCTTGTGTCTCATGGGCTACCCTCCAGGTCGAGGATTGGGGAACGCCCTCTACTTGAGAAGATCCTTAACCGCATCCACGGCAGACACGGAGTCCGCGGCGTAGCCGTCCGCCCCTATACTCTCGGCGAACTTGCGGGTGACGGGGGCGCCACCCACAATTACCTTGACCTTGTCCCTGAGTCCAGCCTCTTTGAGGGCGTCAATAGTCTCCTTCATCGCGGGCATGGTTGTGGTGAGCAGGGCCGACAGCCCTACGCAGCCAGCATTGGATGCCTTCACCTCGCGCACGAAACCCTCGGGGGGCACGTCCACACCCAGGTCTTTCACGGCGAACCCGGCCCCTTCCAGCATGAGAGCCACCAGGTTCTTCCCTATGTCATGCACGTCGCCCCGGACAGTGCCCACGACCACCGTTCCCAGGCCTCCGGAGGCACCCTCGCCCAGGAGGGGCTTGATCACCGCCAGGCCGGAGTAGAGGGACTTGGCCGACATGAGCACCTCGGGAATGAACATCTCCTGGTTCTTGAACCGGGCTCCAACGATGTCCATGCCGCCAATGAGGCCCTTGTCCAAGATATCCTGCGCGGGGGTCCCGGCGTCCACTGCCTGCTTCACAAAGGCCTCTACAGCCGAGGCATCCCCCTTGATAACCGCCTGTGAAAGCTGGGAGAAGTCAAACACCTTCTGCACCTCCTGATAGTTCGCTACCTGGCGCGGTACTCTTCAGTGCGCCTGGCGATGAGTTCCTTCATGGCCCCAGCAACGTCCTGTGCCAGCGGTTCTACATGGTGGCTCTCCAGGATCTCCCTGACCCGCTTGTTGGCCCTGTCGCCCATGGTTAGCATTCCAGTGTTCTCCCAGTCTTCATAGCGCTGGCGCGTGATGAGCCTGGGGAACCACATCTCCTGCTTGAAGTGGCGATAGGTGTGGTCGTCCGTGACGAACTGCCCACCGGGCCCCACCCTCTGGATGACCTCCAAGGCGAGTGTCTCAGTATTGATCTCGAAGCTCCTGATGATGCGACGTACCATGTCTATAATCTCGTCACATACTACCAGCATCTCATAGGAACAGGTGAGGCCTGCCTCGATGTACCCGACGTCGTGGATGAGGTTTGCCCCGCTCATTCCTGCAAGGAGCAGCGAGTAGGCCGCCTCCAGGGTAGCCTGCTGGTCAAAGATGAGGGAGTCACTGGCGCCTCCGGTGCTGAACATGGGGAGCTCGTACATCTGGCTCAGCTGTGTCAGTACAACACTGGTCATGTGCCACTCCGGAGCGCCGTAGGGGAGGAGAGAGGTGCTCATATCCATGACCGTGGCAACGCCACCGTAGATGAAGGGGGCGCCCGGTCTCTTCAGCTGGTGCATGGTGAGGCCGCTGAGGAGCTCGGCATTGGCGGTGGCTATGGCGCCCGCCCGGGTGACTGGACCGGTAGCGCCCGCCGCCATGCCTGGCGTGTAGTTAATGGGTATGAGGTTCTCGGCGCAGGTGAGGAGTTTCTGCGTGCCTTCCTTAGCGTGTCTCAGGGGCGATACCGGCTCTGAGTAGCACACAAAGAGGGGATTTGCCTGTAGCTTGTCCAGACCCCCGCGGACCATGGCAGCCATCTCGATTATGTCCAGGAGTCCCTGGCGGTGGTGGGCGGTGGCCACGATGGGTTTCCTGGTGTTTGTCACCATAACCTCGAACTGGTGAAGATCGGATACGGTCTCCGGGGTGTCCGTGGCTATGCCCATAGACATCATGAAGTCGATGTTCTTGAGAGCGTCCACGACCCTGGTGGTGTTCCCAATGTCCTTTTTGGTGGTTTCCCGCCTCTCCCCGGTGTAGGGGTCCCGGGTGAACGGGAGGTCAGACCCGGTGCCGAAGTATGGCTGGTTCTTCTCCAAGAAGAGACAGCGGTTACCGTTCCTGTCGGCGAGCACCACCCGGGGAGGGGCGCTCTGCAAGGCTGCCTTGACCAGGTGCGAGGGGATCCGGCAGATACCTGAGTCTTCATCCACCCAGGCGCCGGCATCCTTCAGCAATTGCCTGGCCTCGGGTTCGTCCACCTTGACGCCCACCCGCTCCAGTATTTCAAGGGATGCCAGGTGTATCTCGTAGAGCTGGTCGTCTGACAGGAAGCGTATCAGCGGGGACCGCAAGGCCTCGTAGTTTGCCTTCACTAGGGCCAATCCTCCTTCTTCCTAATTGATGTTTTAGACTGGCTGTTTTCGACTAGCTGCGAATTATATCCTTGGGAACATGGTGCCATCGAGTGAAAAATGCTGCCCTCTTGTCATGGCAAAGCTTGGCAAGAAGCCCACAGGATGGTCTCGCCCCGGCACCGGCCGGGGCGAAGCGCCAGGATTGAAAGGCTGCCTCGCAAGGCTTATCTTTCCCTCTGGGCAAGCACCGCTCTGACCCTCTCCACGATCTCAGGGGCCAGTTGTCCCGGGGACGTCTCACCCAGTATTTCCTTAGCCCTGTCCCTGGCCTTGTCTCCCAGGGTGCGGGCCCCGCGAGCAAGCCAGCCATCGTGATTGTCACGGTTCAGAAGCCGGGGAAACCATGTCTCGCTGCGCAGGTGGGCCACGGTATGTGGGATAGCCATGAAGTTCCCGCCTGGCCCCACCTCGTCGATGACATCCACGGCCAGGGTCTCAGCGGATACCTCCATGCCCCTCACGGTGCGCTTGACCATTCCTATGATCTCATCGCACGCCACTAGAAACCCCAGGGAGGATATGGTGCCTGAGCCCATGAAGCCGACGTCGTGTATGAGGTTCACCCCGCTGAGGGCAGTGATGAGCAAGTTGTAGCCTGCCTCGAACCCCGCCTGCTGGTCGAAGACCAGCGAGTCGGTGCAACCGGCGGTTCCGAATATGGGAAGGCGGTAGTGGCGCGCCATGGCCGCCAGGGCCGACCCGCAAATGTGCAGTTCGGGGCTTCCATACGTGCAGGTACCGGTACTCATGTCCATGGTGGGGATGCCTCCCCCGTAGATGATGGGGGCACCCTTCCGTTTCAGCTGGTGGATTACCAGCCCGCTCAGGAGTTCCGAGTTGGCCATGACCAGTGAGCCTGCCAGGGTGACTGGGCCTGTGGCCCCTATGAGAACGGCAGGCGTGTAGATCACCGGCACCAGGCATTCGGCGGCCAGGAGGAGTTTTGCCACGGCCTCCCCGGTGTGTCTAAGCGGCGACGAGGGCTCCGCGTAGAGGATGATAAAGGGCTTCTGCTGGAGCGCCTCTTCGCCCCCCGCGGCGATGGCAGCCATCTGGACTATGGCCTCCATGTTCTCCCTGGAGTGGGCCGTGAACACCAGGGGTTTCTCCGTGTTTACCAGCATGGCCTCGAACTGGTGGAGGTCTGATGTCCTAGGAGGCACGTCCGAGGATAGCCCCAGGGACATGACGAAGTCTATGTTGGATAGGGTGTCTGCTAGGCGGCTTGCCCTAGCGGTGTCTTCCTTCACGGCTAGCCTGCGCTGGCCTGTGTCTAGGTCAATGGTGAACGGGGTGTCGGAGCCTGTGCCGAAGTGGATCTTGGAGTCCTCAAGGTACATGGCCGGCTGGCCAGATCTGTTGAAGACAGTAATTCGTTCCGGCGCGGCCCTGAGTGCCCACTGTACCAGGTGAGGGGGGATTCTTGCCCTGGTGCCCTCCACCCGGGCACCGGCGCCCTTTAGGAGGCCCAGCGCCTCATCTTCGTAGACTTCCACACCGGTCCTCTCCAGTACCTCTAGGGTGGCCATGTGCACATGCTCCACCTGGGCCTGGCTGAGCACACTGATCCCGAGGCCCTTCCTTTGGTGGTAACTCACCTTCATTGATGTCCCTCCTGGATGCCTAACCCTGGCAATGTGGTCCCGAACGGGAAATACGTCCTGCTCCTGTGCTTCTTGAGTGGAAGTTACTTCGACGCCCCCAGGAGAATCCCTCTTACCCCGGGACTTGCGCCATATCTCCCTCGATTTCCCCTGGCAGTGAAGGGAGACCGTGGAAAAACCGGGTTGGGCACCGGGGGAAAGGAGAACGGGGAAAGGCAAGGAAATCCATGGAGGGACCCGGGCGGGGGCCTGGCGGCAGAATCCAGCCACAGGCTCCCAACTTGGCCGGTTCTGCAACCCCCCTTCCCGTTCATAACTAGATGGTAGGCGCCCGGCTGCCGGTGCCGGGATGTACTCCCAAGGCTGCGTGAACGAGGAGCCGCCTGCCTGGAGGGCAGTTTGTGGATCATGCCAAAGCCCGCTGGGGCACAGCCTGGCATAGGGAGTTGATAGTCGTGGCGAATTCCAGACGGCCATTAGAACACATCAGGGTACTCAGTGCCGAACAGTATATTCTAGGGCCATGCTGTACCATGATCCTGGCGGATGCTGGGGCCGAAGTGATCAAAGTGGAGAAGCCCGGTGCCGGCGATGCCCGGCGCAAGATGGGGCCGTTCATTGAGGTAGAGAAAACGAGGCACTCCTGGGGCTTCGCCGAGTTCAACCGGAACAAGAAGAGCGTCGCCCTGGATCTCCAGCGAGAGGAGGGAAGGTCTATCTTCATTGACCTTGCTGCCAGGAGTGACGTGATGGTCGAGAACTTCCGCCCCGGTGTCATGGGACGCCTTGGGCTTGGCTACCCAGTCATCAAGGAGGTAAACCCCTCCCTAATATACTGTGCTTTGAGTGGCTTTGGCCATACACAGGGCCCCTATTCGGACCGGCCAGCCTTTGACGTTGTGGCGGAGGCCATGAGCGGTTTCATGCACATGGTGGGGTTTGGGGACCGTCCCCCCGTCTCCGCGCTGTTTGGCCTGGCTGACCTGGTGACAGCCTACAGCGCTGTGCAGGGTATTCTCATGGCCCTTCTTGACAGGGCCGTGACAGGTGAAGGCCAGATGGTGGATGTCTCCATGCTGGATGCCATGGTGTTCTTGAACGAGAGGGCTCTCACCATACACTCCTTCACGGGGATGGTGCCCTCCAGGGGGCCCGAGAGCTTCTTTGGCCCTAGGGGGGCCTTCAAGGCAAAGGACGGCTACATTGCCATGAACATCCCCTCGGGCTACATGTGGGAACGGCTGGCCCTGGCCATGGGCAGGGAGGACTTGGCGGAAGATCCCAGGTGCGCTGACGGCCCGTCCCGGGCGGCTCACGCCGAGAGCCTCATAACGCCGGCCATAGAGGATTGGCTCAAGGACAAGGGAATAAGGGAGGCCGCGGAAATCCTGGCCTCCCATGGGGTGCCCGCAGGGCCGGTCCACACTGCCGAGGACGTGTTTAACTGCCCGCAGGTGGAGGCCAGGGGCATGCTGGTTCCCATCGAGAATGGCCCCCTGAGGGGGAGGCGGGTTGTGAAGTCCCCCTCCAGGTTCTCCAGGGCTCCGGCTGCCCGGGCAGGATGGGTTCCTGCCCTCGGGGAGCACACGGAGGAGGTACTAAGGGAGTTAGTGGGGCTTGACCAGAAGACATTGAAGCGCTTGCGCTCAGAAGGCGTTATCCAGTGAGGGGCAGCCCAAGGTGTCCCTAGCCCAGGATTGTCGCGGGAGGGGTCAGGGTGAACAAGGTGTGGCAAGTGACCTCGGGCACTCTAGCGGTCCTCCTCCTGATCATGGCAGGGTGCGGGGGGATGGAGCGTGAGGAGGCCGTTGAGGTGCGTGAGGTTCCTGATCCGGATGTGAGGTTCCTGGTGCTGTCTGCGGGTGTTCCCGGGGGTGCCGGTCTTCTCCTAGGCCAAGGCATCTGCGATGTTGTGTCCCGGGAGGTTCCGGGCCTGATCCTCCTGGCGGACCCTGCCCCTGGCTGGCGGGAGGCGGCCAGCCAGGTGGGGTCCGGTGTGGCAGACCTGGGGCTAGTCAGGCAGGATGTAGCCTACGAGGCTGTCACCGGCCAGGGGGCCTTCCTGGATGACAGGCAACCGTTAAGGGCGGTGTTCTCTGTCTATTCCATGGTCATCCACATACTGGTGCTGGCCGAGTCCCCCGTGAAGGCCATCAAGGACCTGTCGGGCAGGGCTATCGGAGTGGAGGAGGGCGTTGGTGAGGTGGCCGCCAAGGCCATCCTGGAGGCCGCCGGCCTAGGGGCCCTTGTGACCACTGTGGTCCTGCAATCGGAGGATGACGCCTCCTCGGCCCTGGCTGAGGGGGCGGTGGAGGCGGTGTTCCACAGTTCTCCCTACCCCAGCGAGTGGGTGAAGAATGTGTGCTCCTACCAGTCGATCCGCCTGGTTCCCCTGGAAGATGGTCTGGTCAATCCAGTCAGGGCCTCCTGGCCGTTCTTCACCGTGAGAACCATCCCTGGGAGAACATATCCCAAGGTGAGCGGGGACGTGAAGGCGCTGGCCCTCCCAGTGTTACTGGTGTGTTCGGAGGATCTGGATCCGGCCATAGTCTACAGCATTGCCGCGGCGGTCTTCCAGGACACCTCCCTCGAGGACCTGCAGGCGTTCCACCCCTTGGCACGGCAGATCTCACCGGAATCCGGGGCCGACACATGCCTGCCGCTGCATCCCGGGGCTGGCCAGTTCTTCAGGGAAGACGGCGGGGTATCCTAAATCACACTAAGAACGCGAGGCATCCACTAAGGGCTGCCATGGCCCAATTCTAAGCCAGGCAGCCCTTTCCCAGTGTTTCACTGGCAGGAACAAGGGCTTCCTGTGTGGAATAGGAACCCGGCAAAGGGAGGTAGGCTCGTGGCATTGGATGGCTGCAAGGAGAACACCAGTATCGAAGCACTGGACCGGGGCCTGAAGATCCTGAATCTCTTCGCGGAGAAAGGAAGGGAACTGGGCCTCACTGAGATCGCGGCACTCCTGGGTGAACACAAGAGCACGGTCTACAGGACCCTTGCCACCCTGGAGTCCCGAGGGTTCGTGGAACGGGGCGCCCTGAGTAAGAGGTACTGGGTGGGTGTCAGCCTGTTCACCCTGGGCTCCCTCTACCAGTCCCGCATGGAGATCCGGCGAGTAGCCAGGCCGCTGGCGGAATCCCTGGCCAACCGTTTCGAAGAGACGGTTCACCTGGGCATCCTTGACGAGATCAAGATAGCAGAAGGAAAGATTGTAGTCCTGGATAAGATTGAGACCTCCCATCCCCTGAGGCTCACGCCATCCATCGGGGCCGAGGCAGACGCGCACGCCTGCGGGGTGGGGAAGGCCATCCTGGCCTACCAGGACGAGAAGGTTCTGCAGGACATAGTGAAGAGAATGGGGCTGAAAAGGTACACCAGCAACACCATCACCGCCCTTGAGGATCTTCAAAGGGAGCTGGCCAAGGTCAGGGATCAAGGATACGCCCTGGACGAGCAGGAGTTGGAGATAGGGCTGCGTTGCGTGGCGGCCCCCATCTTCAACCGCTCCGGAAGGGCGGTGGCCTCTATAAGCCTGTCAGGGCCTACCGCGCGACTGCTGGCAGAGAGGATGCCCCAGATAATCGAGGGTGTGAAGGACACTGCCAGGGCCATCACAGAGAGACTGAACCTCAGCTAGTAGATCATCAGGTCAAGGGGGAGGATTTCTTGAAGGCACTTCTGTCAGGCAACGAGGCACTTGCCCGCGGTGCCTATGAAGCAGGAGTTAGGGTGGCGGCCGCCTACCCGGGTACCCCCAGCACTGAGATACTGGAGGCGCTCAGGACCTATGAGGGTGTGCACGCGGAGTGGACACCCAACGAGAAGGTGGCACTGGAGGTCTCCTCAGGGGCTTCCCTGGCGGGGGCGCGGGCCATGGCTGTTATGAAGCACGTTGGGGTCAACGTGGCGGCAGACCCGCTCATGACCGCGGCTTACATCGGGGTCAAGGGAGGGCTGGTGCTAATCTCTGCGGATGACCCCGGCATGTTCAGTTCCCAAAATGAGCAGGACAACCGGCACTATGCCCGCCTTGCCAAGATCCCAATGCTAGAACCCTCGGACTGCCAAGAGGCCAAGGACTTTGCCAAGGCAGCCTTCGAGATGAGTGAGGCCTTCGACACACCCGTGATGATCCGCACCACCACCAGGCTATCCCATACCAGAGGCCCTGTGAGCCTTGAACCGAGGAAGGAAGGGCCAGTGGGCCTAGGGTTTGATAAGAATCCCGAGAAGTACGTGATGATTCCTGGGCACGCCCGCCGCCGCCACCCTGTGGTGGAAGAACGCCTGGTACGACTGGCACAGGCCTCCGAAACCTCACCCTTTAACGAGATCCAGTGGGGCTCCAGGGAACGGGGATTTATCGCTTCAGGGGTTGCCTACAGCCACGTGAAAGAGGTATTTCCCGAAGACAGCGTCTTGAAACTGGGGATGAGTCACCCCCTGCCGAATGGCCTCATAAAGACCTTCTTCCAGGAGGTCAAGGAGGTCTACGTCGTGGAGGAGCTGGACCCCATTGTGCAGGAGCAGATCCAGGCCATGGGGCTCCACCCCAAGGGAAAGGGGATCCTGCCACTCGTGGGGGAGTACACGCCTGAGCTCCTCTCAGAATGCCTCCTTGGCCAGCCAGCTCCCCAGGAGAGAACGTTAATGCCCAGGCCGCCCGTCCTGTGCCCGGGCTGCGGCCACAGGGCTGCCTTCTACGTGCTGGGGCGCTTGAAGCTCACGGTGACAGGGGACATCGGGTGCTATACCCTGGCGGCCTCGCGGCCCCTCCAAGCCATGGATACCTGCGCCTGCATGGGGGCGGGTATCGGGCACGCCCATGGGATCTCCAAGGCCCTGGGGGATGCGGTCCAAGGCCAGGTGGTGGCCACCATAGGGGATTCGACCTTCTTCCATTCAGGGATCACAGGCCTCCTCAACATGGGATACAACGGGGGCCGGTTCACCGTGATAGTCATGGACAACTCCACCACTGCCATGACCGGGCACCAGGATCACCCCGGGACAGGAAGGACGGCCAGGGGGAACCCTGCCCCGGCGGTGGACATCGCGCGGCTTGCCCAGAGCATTGGAATAGAGCATGTCAAGGTCGCGGACCCCTATGACCTTGAGGGCTTCCGGTCTGTGGTCAAGGAGGCGCTTGCCCACCCAGGGCCGTCGGTTGTGGTGGCGCGCCGCAGGTGCGCACTGCTGGACAGGGCATCATGGAAGATGCCCCTAACCGTGGACGCCAGCGAGTGCACGGGCTGTGGCGTTTGCCTGGACCTGGGGTGCCCAGCAATGATGAAGACGGGCGAGACGGCCGAGATCCACCAGGGGCTTTGCACTGGGTGCTCTGTCTGCGCGCAGGTATGCCCCGCGGGTGCCATATCCTAGAGGGAGGCTGGTGTCTCATGGACATCCGGAATATTGTCATATGCGGAGTGGGAGGGCAGGGGGTAATCCTTGCCGCCCGCGTGCTGGCGTCAGCGTTTCTCGAGGCGGGGATGGATGTGAAGCAGTCGGAGGTCCACGGCATGGCCCAGCGCGGAGGCAGTGTCCAGAGCCACGTCAGGGGAGGGAAGCAGGTTCACTCCCCGGTGGTCCCCATGGGGAAGGCAGACGCGGTCATCGGGTTTGAGATGCTTGAGGCCCTGAGGGGCTCGACGTACCTGAGACCGGGTGGCCTCCTCATATCCAGCACCGAACGGATTGTGCCGGCAGTGCCCGTTCCCGGAGTCCCGGGCTACCCAGAACGTATCGAGGACGAGGTCCTCACGGCAGCGGAGAGGGTCGTACTTCTGGATGCCGTTGGGGTGGCTTTGGAGACGGGGGAGAGGCGCGCCGCCAACATGGTTCTGGTGGGGGCGTTGTCCGGGTTCATGGACTTCGAGAAGACCACCTGGGAGAGAGCCCTCAGGAGCTCCATCCGCGAAAAGGACCTGGAGGTCAACCTGCATGCCTTCCGGCAGGGCAAAAGTGCTGCATCGCAGACCCCTCCGTCAGGTGCCTGGCATGAGAGGGAGAAGGAAAAGGACTAGGGGAAAAGTGCAGTGAGCCACCGGCAGACCAAGTGGCTCACTTGGTTCTTGCCTAGATGACCAGGCTACCTGAGGAGGTCGAAGACCTTCTTCACCCCGTCAGTGGCGTCCTCGGCGTAGGCATCCGCCCCTATCTTCTTGGCCCACCTCTCGGTAACGGGAGCCCCACCCACGATGGTCTTGTACTTGTCCCTCAGACCCTCCTTGCGAAGGGCCTCTTCCAGGTGCTTCTGCTTCTCCATGGTTGTGGTCAGGAGTGCGCTGGTGCCAATGATATCGACCTTGAGTTCCTCTGCCTTCTCGATGATCTTGGCCGTCGGCACGTCACGGCCCAGGTCGAACACCTCCAGCCCGTGGGCAGCCAGGAGCGATACTACGATCCCCTTGCCGATGTCGTGAATGTCTCCCTCCACAGTGGCCACTATCACCTTTCCGCTGGAGGTCTTCTCGGTGCCGGCTGCGGCATTGAGGATCTCCGAGGCTGACTTCATGGCTTCAGAACACAGGATCAGCTGGGGCAAGAAGAGATCGCCCCGGTCGAAGAGATCCCCCACCGTCATGATCCCTACAATGAAGCCCTTGTTAATGACCTCAAAGGGGTCAAGTCCCATCTCCAGTGCCTTCCTGGCGATGTCCTCCGCTCTTGCCTTGTCTGCGTCCACTATTGCGCTGGCGGCTTCTTCAAAGAGCTTGGTGCTATCCACCGTCGTTTTCCTCCTTTCCTTGCCGGGAAGCCGGGGGCTTCCCCCAAAAGACCTTAGTCTATGCTGGTGTCGTGGAGGACTGACTTGAGGTACCTCTTGATCTCCGTGTCGACCTCCAAGGGGATCACCGACTCCGGGGCTGAAGCCAGCCTGGTTTTAAACTGCCTGTTTGCCCTGATCACCACATCCTCAGCGCCCTCGTGGACCCAGTCGTCGTGACTGTCCCAGTGGGAGACACCAGGTCTCCAGAAGTCCCTGAAGCGACTGAAGGTGCTTGGGTGTACCAGGTAATTCCCGCCGTGGCTGACTTGCTGTATCACATCCACGGCCAAGGCCTCCTCCGAAACCTCTATTCCCTTCATCATCCTGAGAACCCTGCTTAGCAGCTCTTCGTCAATGACAAATTTCTCGTAGGAGGTGGTCATGATGGAGTCGAGTACCCCCAGGGCCTCGTTTACCAGGTGCACTCCGGAGAGCATAGAGAGCATGATGTTCTGCATTGTCTCATAGCCGGCCTGGCAATCCACGGTCTTGGAGTCAGTAAGGCCAGCCATGGTCCTGCTGGGCAATGAATAAAAGTCCAGGACCATCTGGAGTCCCGCAATATTGATGAGATGTCCCTCTGGAGACCCCGTAATGTAGGTGGCCTTCCTCATGTTGGTCACGGACGAGGCGGGCGAGAGCACAACGGGGGTACCCGGGTTAATCATCTGCAGGAATACCGCTCCTGCCAGCATCTCGGTGTTCTGCAGCACCGCGGTGCCAAGGAGGCTCACGGGACCCGTTGTCCCCGCCAGGATGCAGGGTAGGATGAACACGGGCTGGCGGCGTCTCGCGTATGCCAGCATGGCATCGATGGGCTCCGTCCCAAACCTCAGGGGGCTTAGGGGGTTCACGCTTACCCCTATGACAGGGTGGTCCAGGAGGTAGTCCTTCCTTCCTATGGCGATCTCGAGCATGTCGAAGACCTGGTGTTCCTCCTCCTGGGTCCTGATGATGCCGATGAGGGGTTTGACCGTGTGTTTAAGGAGCATGTAGGTCATCATCAGGTGGCGGTCGCGCACGGCCACATCCCCGGGTTCAACAAGTATGGCGCCAACAACATTGACCACATCGCTGTCCTCGCAGAGCTTGATCAGGTTGGCAAAGTCCTCCAAGGTTCCTCGCCGGCGGCCCCTGTCCAGGTCTTGAATGTAAACGGGGCCCATGTTCGGGGATATGGCAGTGCGATCTTGGTTGCCCCCCAGGGTTACGCTATGTGACTCGTCTACACCCCACCACCGGAACTGCTTGGGGCACATGGCGAGAGACTCCTCAACGATGGCCGCGGGGATGCGGACAAGGTGGCCGTCTACCTTGGCCCCGTGCGCCTTGAACACCTGGGCCGCCTCGTCTGACTCGAAGACCACCCCGGTCTCCCACAGTATTTTCAGGGATGCTTCGTGTACCCTGAACAGGTACTCTTCCGGTAGGACCTTGAGTCTGGAAAGTGGCATCAAGACTCCCCCTTCCCCAGGTATTTGGTGCCGTGTTGCAAGTTTGCCCCGCTTGCCGCTGGTATCTTTCGCCTACTTCAACCCAGACTTCCTCAAGAAACGGTTCACCGAGTTGATCTCGATCTCCAGGATCCTGGCGATCTTGAACTTGGACTCGATGCCACGCGACTGCTCCCCAAGGCCTGCGTAGACAGTGGAAATATCTAGTTCCTGGCGGAGTTCATTCATCCTGCATTCATCGTGCAGGTCCGCCACGGAAACCCCCAGCCTGCCTGCCACATATGCCTTGGCCTCGCCTAGCCGCATCCTGCGGGCGAGCTGCATCCGGGCTACCAGATCTCCGGCAGTACGGATGCCACCCATCCCGGAGGCTTGTGAATGAGAAATGGCCATCCCTGATGGGTCACCGTAGCCAACCTACAACCCGTCCAGCCGGCCTACCTCCGCCATGGCGGTAGAGGCCCGGGAGACGCTGTCTATTGGGGGCGTCATAAGGAGGGGTACTGACCCGACACCCATGCCCACATTGGCGTGCACTGGGATGTTAGCCTCTTCTACACAGGCCTTGCAGAAGGTGACAGCCCTGCCCAGGTTCCAGGGGAACGACCTGTTGCTCTTGGTATTCACCACTGCACCGAACACCGTAGCCCCGGCCCTCTCCGCCACCTTCACCTGCTTGTGAGGGTACAGCCCAGCCAGCCTCACACCATCATATTCGATGTCTCCATGAAAGCCCAGGATGAACTCTCCAGCCATGCCGATCTCTATGGCCATGCCAGGGTGTCTCTCCCGCAGGATCTCCGTGGCCTTGAGGGTTGCGTAGAACTCAGAGTCACCAGCCGCCGCTGTGGTGTCGAAGTCGATCCCGTCCGCGCCCGCCTCATACATGGCAGTGCCCACGTTCACCATGTCCTTGATGGCGTACTCCACGGCTTCCTCCTGGGCAGCCTTGGCTTGGTCGATCTTCCCCAGGGGGAGCAACTCCGCTGGGTTGGGACACGGGCCGTCTGGCTGGGTGTAGAGGGGGAGGTTGGGCATGGCACCGTAGAGCAGGGGAGCGGTGGTCACCAGGGAGGTCTCAGCCACCATGTACTGCTCCTCGGGCACTATGAGCTTGACCGGTTTGAAGCTGTAGTGCACATAGGCCATCTCCAGTGTGTCGGCCATGAGCGCTCTCTCGTAGATCTGCATGATCTGCGGGCGTTCCACCGGTATGCCCAGCCTGGAGAATTTAAGTGTTGCCGAATCATACGTGAGGATGAGCTCATTGCCTCTCTCGACACTGACGAACTTTCTTGGTATGCAGCAGATTTCCACCAGCCGCTCCAGCTCGTCCTGCCCGAGGCCAGGGATGTTGCCACGGGCAGCGGCATCCTGCATTCCTTCCTCCACGTCGCGCCTGACCTCGTCCTCGCTCAGGGTTATCAGGGAGCCGTCCCCAAGCCGGGTAGTTACCAAACGCCTCACCCCTCTTCTGATCTTCTGACTGGAATCTCCCGCCACCGTACTTGCAATGTTCGTGCCAGGTGCGACCCCTTGGTCTCGCCGGGGATGCCGTGTTCCCCGGGGTTTCCGGAAGGATGCAGCGTGGCAGAGGCGCCAGTCCTTCCGGGTAGCTGTAAAGGGTACCTGAGCCCGGCTGGGAGCGGGAGGCAAGCCCATCCGTCAATGCGTTCACGCATCCCCGGGCTTCCCCAGGGAATTGCTCTTGCCCATAACCGGCGCGCATGGAAGTTGGCCCTGTTTTGCGCGAATGCACTAGTGAATTATCCTGTTAGGGCCGGCCCCCCTGGTTATTCCTCACCTGGACCACACTCTTTTTGGTCTTTCTCCCCTGAGGGCTGGCTTATACCCAGGGCCTCGGCAACCTTCGAACTGGAGCCGGGACTTACAGGTATCCCGGACCGCCGGTCACGTAGACCTCATCGAACAGGGCATCCAGGATCCCCCGGAACTCCGTGGGGAGCGAGCTTGCCAAGTCAACCCAGGATGATCTGTTCCCTTCAGGCACAGGCACCCCTCCCTACAGGCTACCCTCGCAAGATGCCCCAGCGGGCGATCCGGCTGGCAGCCTCCTGGAGCACCTCCTCAGGTTCAACCAGGGCGATGCGGACGTAGCCCTCCCCCCACTCCCCGAAGGCGCTTCCGAAGGTAACCATTACACCGGTGTTCTCCAGGAGTTCCAAGGCGAAATCCCTGGACTTCATGGGAAGGGGCACAGGGGCCCACACGAACATTGTGGCCTTGGGAGACGGCAGGTTCCACCCTGCTTTCCTCAGCCCCTTCACCAGTACGTCGCGGCGGCGCTGGTAGGTAAGGGCCATCTCCTGGACGCAATCCTGAGGTCCCGTGAGGGCTGCCACCGCTGCCTCCTGGATGGGCAGGAAGATGCCGAAGTCCACGTGGGACTTTATCTCCGCAAGGGCCGCTATGACGTCACTGTTGCCCACCGCGTAGCCCGCCCGGCACCCCGCCATGTTGAAGGCCTTGGACAGCGAGTTGAATTCTATCCCCACCTCAATGGCGCCCGGCGCCTCCAGGAAGCTGGGCGGCCGGTAGCCGTCGAAACACAGTTCGGAGTAGGCTGCGTCATGGACCACCACAATGTCGTGGGCCTTGGCGAAGGCCACGACCTCCTCGAAAAACTCCCTGCTGGCAATGGCCGCCAGGGGGTTGCTAGGGTAGTTGAGAAGCATTACCCTGGCCTTGCCCGCAATCTCGGAGGGTATCTTGTCCAGCTGGGGAAGGAAGTCATTTTCCCCTAGGAGCGGCATTCTGTGTAATTGGGCCCCCGCGAGGACTGGACCGGCAGAATATATTGGGTAACCCGGGTCAGGAACCAGGGCCACGTCTCCCGGGTCTAGGAGAGCCAGGAAGAGATGGGCGAGGCCGTCTTGAGAGCCGAGAAGGCCTACCACCTCCGCTTTGGGGTCCAGCTGGACACCAAACCGCTTGAGGTACCAGCTGGCTGCCGCCCGGTGGAGGCTGGGCAGCGATGTTACAGTGTAACGGTAACTGCCGGCTGCCGCTGCCATCTCGGAAAGGCGGCTCCTTATGTGGGGCGCGGGTGGCAGGTCCGGGCTGCCAATGCTCAAGTCAATGAGGTCGATGCCTCGGTCCCGTGCATTCTGTGCTCGGGCGTTCATCTCGCCAAAGATGCCCTGGCACAGGGCCTCAAGGCGCGAGGATTTTCTCATGCTGTCACCCCTTTTATCCCGGCAGGTTACCGCCGTATTTCCACCACCGGCGGTGCGAATCCTTCCAAGAAAACTGGGCTAGGCTGAAGGATCACTGGAACATCCCTCGAACAAGCTCTATCATGTGTACGGACATGGATGTAGCCCGGAGGTGCCTGGAGGAAGGCTTCAGCGTTGCCGCAGTGAAGGAAGGGCGGATCCTGGGGCGCGAGACTGGCGCTGGCGCTAGACCCTTTTTCCTTCTCTACCTCAGGCTCGGAGGCAATCTGTCAGGCTCAAGCGTAGCGGACCGTGTTGTGGGAAGGGCGGTAGCCCTTGGGGCCGCAGCTGCCGGGTGTGCCCGTCTCCACGGGGATGTGATGGGCAAGAGCGCCCTGGAGCTACTGGAAAAATCCAGCGTCAACTACAATTATGGGAGGCTGGTGCCACGCATCCTGGACCGGTCCGGACAAGGACCGTGTCCGGTAGAGCGATTGTCCGAAGAGACCAGAGACTTAGAGGAGTTGTTGGAGGCTCTCAGGGGCTTCTGGGGGGATCTCCCGGAGCCCAAGCCAGGAGACCAGGAGGAGCGATAGGGTTGGAACTTATCTGGGGTTACCTTTTCATCTTCTTCGCGAGAGTACTGGATATGACACTGGCGACCACGCGAATGCTGATGATGTTTCGAGGCAGGAAGCTGGAGGCCTCCCTCCTTGGGTTTGCCGAAATCTACATATACATTCTCGCCCTCTCTAGGGTGGTAGGGTCACTGGACAATCCATTAAACCTGCTAGCCTACGCCGCGGGATTTGCCGCGGGCACCTATGTCGGGGGGGTAGTGGAGGAAAGGATAGGGCTGGGTTTCCTCACCGTGGAGATAGTGTGCAAGGGTTGTCCTGCCGCGGAAATGGCCGATCAGTTGAGAGAGGCGGGCTTCGGGGTCACGGTTTTGCACGGAGAGGGTAGGGAGGGCCCGACAAAGGTGCTCTTTATATCCCTGAGGCGCAAGGCGTACCGCCAGCTCATGTCCATCCTGAACCAGCGGGATCCCGAGGCCTTCGTAACCGTGCTGGATGCGCGCCAGGCTCAAGGTGGCTTCCTGAATTATCGAAAGGGTAAGTGAGAAGACAGGGAGACTAGGAGGGTGTCACGTTGGTGACATTCTCCTTTTCTTTACATGGCTGAAGGAATATGTCAATTCATGGTGAATCTGTAAAAAGCACTACAAATCTGGATTGGGAGGGCCGCCATGAAGACAGTGGTGGTCATAGACGACAATACGGCCGTGAGGACCCTCTTGGAAGACTGCATGAAGATGGAGGGCCACCAGTCTGTAGCCTTTCCCGACGGCATGGACATTGAGGCAATAAGGACTGCCAAGCCGGATCTCATCATCCTAGACCTGGTGTTGCCGGGGAAGACTGGCCTGGAGGTGCTGAGGGAGATCAGGAGTGACGGCACCCTCAAGAATGTCCCGGTGATGGTGATCTCGGCGTCATTGAACCTTAGGTCTATGGAGCGAGGAGAGGGGGTCGAGCTCCTGGAGAAACCCTTTGACCTGGCGGATCTCTTCGCAAAGGTTTCCTTGTTGCTTCAATCAAGCCAGACCCCGGGGAATGGTGCCTAGTGGCTGCATCCTCAAGATGGGATCACTTGGCTGATTCTGTGGGTGAGGCTCTCGCTCGCCAAGTGGCCCCCGGCAGTGATCAAGGTGAGGTTTTCTCTTTTGGCCTCAAGCTCCTGGGGGGGTTCCTGCTGGGATTGGTCATGCTGGTGGCCCTCGCCGCTCCCTTAGGGGTATTGCCCCACGCGCTGGCGGCGGCTGCCTCTGGTGGGCTGCTCCGGCTGTTTTCCGGTGGCGCACACTCGTCCACTCCCCTAGGGTGCGCGACTACCGGCGCCATCGTCGCTGCGGTCATAGGCCTGGCCGCCAGGGTGGCCGAAAGCCTGCTTTCCCACAGACTATACCACCTATCCCTAGCCACCCTGCCCTGGATCCTATCATCCTGTCTTATGCATGCTCCCGCAGCCACCCCTCAGAAGCCCCTCCCCCCGGGAAGACATAGGGCATTCCGCCTGGCATGCCTGGTTATGATCTGCACCTGGTCTCTGTTCCTGGTGTTCAGGATTCTCTTCCCGCCGGTGATCTGGTTTTCCAGCGCTCTGGGGTTATCCTGGCAAGCCTTCAGCCTGACTCCCACTGGGTTCGCCTTCGCAAGACGAGTTGACGGCATTCTTCCAAGAAGGGAGGCCTGAATGTGAAACGCAGGCTACTGTTATTACTGTCGTTTGTACTGCTCCTATTGGCGCATGCAAATATCACCTTTGCTTGCAGTCTGTGGTGGTACCAGCCTGACTTGCCCAAATCACTGAAGTAGCGCGCTAGAAGACAGGAGGCACTTTCATGGATGACCTCAGAGTGCTGGTTTTTCTCGGTTTGTGGGAGAGTTCCTTGCTTGCCTATGTCTCTCCTGGCATCGTGGGATACAGGATACCAGTGATGACGGCGTTTAGAATTGGCTTGATCCATTCCATCGCGGTTTACCTCTTAAGAGGCATATATCGATGGATGGGGTGGGCCTTGGGAACTCACACGCTGGTATGCCTGGTCTTCCTCCTCGTGATGGTCAAGGTCGCCAGCAGGGCTAGACTGGGGGTTGCCGCTGCTGGGACCTTCTTCGCCTTTCAAGTGCTCTTAATGGGAGAGGTCATTTCCTACTTCGCCATCACCAGAAGTGGTTCGACCGTGGTCGAGATGCTGGAGAGGCCCTGGGTCCATATTGGCATGGGTTGGATCGGGACCACACCACTGCTGGTCTTGTCATCCCTGATCCGGAGGTATGGGATAAATGTTCTCAGACTGCCAAGCCTGCTCACTTCGGGCAACCGGGAGAACACCAGCCTGTGAGTGGAATTGATCGTAAGTACGTGCTACTGATCAACATCATACTGGGGCAAGCCTTTCTGGTGCTCCTGCTCTATGCCCATAACTACTGGCGGGCCGAGAAGTTCTTCTTCACCTTGCCGCCCACTGCCATGGCCCTGACTGTACTTGTGGTAGCCTGCGCTCTCCCACTGGCTTCGATCATCATAGCCAGGGAAATAGCCAGGTTCGGCATAAGCGAGGCTCGTTCTCGCCTAATGGAACAACGCTATTCCTTCATACTGGAGGCAATAAGCACGGGGGTAATAACCACCGACACGGGTGGCAAGGTAACCTACGCCAACAGTGCTGCCCTGGACCTTCTAGGCCTGAGGGGCAAGCCCTTGCAGGGCCTGAGCCTTGTCGAGATAAGCCCAGCGCTGGCTATACCCTTGGAGGAGACAGGGGGCGAGGCCCGAGATCATTCCCTTACCCTGATCCGGGATGGCCAGGAGCACCACTTTCTCGCGGACGTGGGTACCCTGAAGGATGATGCCGGTAGTGTGGTGGGGAGTGTCATTCTCCTCAAGGACGTCACGGAGATAAGGAACCTGCAGGAGCAGGTACTCCAGGCGGAACGCCTCAGCGCCCTGGGGGAACTTGCGGCCATGGCTGCCCACGAAATCCGGAACCCGCTGACAGCCATAAGGGGATTCCTCCAGATGATCATGCCAAGGGTGGAGGGCCAGGTAGAGCGTAAGTACGTCAACCTCATTCTCAAGGAAGCCGATCGCATGAACGCACTAGTAAGGCAGATGGCCGCCTTTTCCAGACCGGCTGGCGAGGGCCTGCAGCCCGTCAAAGTGGATGACCTTATCGATGAAAGCCTGATGCTGGCGCTTACCGCTGACAGCCCAGGCGTGAAGGTTGTGAAACGCATAGATGCTGGTATGCCGGAGGTACTCATGAAGCAAGAGGAAATGAAGCAGGTTTTCGTAAACCTGTTCCGGAATGCCTCCGAGGCCATGCAAGGCAAGGGGTATCTTACCATCAGCGTTGAGAAGGCAACCCAGGGGGATGGGGTAATCGTACGCATACAGGACACGGGGTGCGGGATCCCTGAGAACCTGCAAGAGAAGGTGTTCCGCCCCTTCGTGACGACGAAGGCCCGGGGAATGGGCCTTGGGCTGGCGATATGCAGCAAGATCGTGAGAGAGCATGGAGGCGAGATAGCCCTGTCCTCCAATGAGGGAAAGGGCTCCATCTTCACCATATTCCTGCCCCAGGGGAAAGCCACCGCTTAGGCTTTCCACAATCTGTCAGGGAAAGCCCCGGCCGTGCCGGGGCACGATTTGCCTAAGGGGGCAAGGAAAATGGACGTATCCGGGTACAAGGCCAGGCTGGTTCAGGAGAGGGAACGGCTGATAAAGGCTATAGAGGGGCGCCGGGATGCTCGTACGCAGTCATTGCGCCAGAGTACCCAGGAGCTTTCCCTGGCGGACAACCATCCTGGAGATCTGGGCACAGAGACCCTGGAGCGAGAGAAGGACGCAGCGCTTGGGGACCGGATGAGGCTGGATCTGGGAAAGGTTGAAGAGGCCTTGGACAGGATAGAGAAGGGCTCCTACGGCCGGTGCGGCCGGTGTGGGATGCCCATCTCCCCTGCCAGGCTTGACGCGCTTCCCCAGGCTGATCTTTGCCTTCCTTGCCAGGACCTGGTGGAGAAGAGCCGAGCCTTGGAAGTTGATGCCTCGGTGTCCCGGGAGCGCGCTCTGACTCCAGAGCGCCGGGAGAGCCTGATCTATGACAGCGAGGATGCCTGGCAGGATGTGGCCAGGTACGGGACGGCCAGCACCCCCAGCGACGTACCTGGAGCCCGCCGGGTGGAGGATGCCTTCGTAGACTTCGATGAGCCCAGGGGCGTGGTCGAGAGTGTGGAGAGGCTTCCCTCCGATGCCAGTGACACCAGGCCCGGTCGAAGGAGAAACAGGGGGCCCAGGAGAGGCTAATCCTGTGCGTGGCAGGGGTCATTCAGGAGGAGGAGGCGCGGCTCCGGCTCCATCGTGACTAAGCTGAGGCCGGCGTGGTCCTGGCAAATCCGGTGGATGGCCTCCAGGGGGATGCCCACGAGGTGCCCGATGAGGACCCTCAGGGGGCCCCCGTGGGCCACGACGGCTATATTACCCCCTGCCCAGGAGTCAAGTACTTCCTCCCAGGCTGCGAGCACTCGCTCACTCAGGCCAAGAAGGGTTTCACCCCCGGGAGGGGAGTTCTCCAGCGGGTGCCTTGCCCAGCGGGAGAAGTCTTCACTCAAGAGGATCTCGCGGGCAAACCTTCCCTCCCAGTCACCGAAGTTCATTTCGCCAAGCCCAGGGTGTAGTCTCAAGGGGGCCCCCACGGCCCAGGCTATGGCCTCCGCAGTCTGCCGGGCTCTGGCCAGGTGGCTGGACCACACGCATTCAATTGGGACACCCTCAAGGCGTTGGGCTAGTTTCTGGGCCTGCCGCATGCCCCGGGTTCCCAGGGGGAGGTCTGTGGTCCCGAGGATCCTGGGCTCACTGTTACCGGCCTGGCCGTGCCTTGCGAAGAAGCACACTGCCTTCACGGGTTCATCCCCGCCAGGACCACGAGCACCAGGAGAGAGGTGACCTCAGTGATCTCGTTGAGGGCTCCCAAGGTGTCCCCGGTAATCCCTCCAACTCGCTTTCTGAGCATTGCAGCGAAGAGTCCAGTGGCAACCGCTGAGGCCCCTAGTGCCCCTAAGCCCTGGTACCCGGAGGCCGCCAGGGCAATGGCCGTCGCCAGTAGGGTTGCCACCAGGAGCCTGGGGCCGTTGGGTGCCTCTACAAAGGAACGCCCAAGACCTGAGCCTTGCCTGGCGTAGGGAGCCAGGACCATGCACAGGCACATGGACCAGCGGGAACTCACTGCGGCGGCCACAAGGAGGCCCGGTGCCAGGGTGCCGGGGAGCGAGCCGTACACTGAGTAACGTGCCAGGATCACGACGGTGGCGGCAACAACGCCCATGGCGCCTACCCTGCTGTCCTTCATTACCGCCAGGATACGCTCGGGGTCTTGTGAGGACGAGAGCCCATCCACGGTATCCATGAGGCCATCCAGGTGGATGCCCCCGGTCACCAGGATGTAGCCAACCAGGAGCACGGATGCCTCCACCATGGGGGGCAGGTAAGGGCCAAGGGCCACGTGGGTGAGGGCCAAAATACCCCCCACAATGAGGCCTACCAGGGGGAAACAGGCAACAGAGGCTGCCATCTCCCCCTCGGAAGGGGGTTTCCCCAATCTCACCGGGATCCTGGTGAGAAACTGGACAGCGATGAGGAACGCCCTCATGGATCCTCCTATTCCAGGGCCGTGGAAACGCCAGCCCCCTCGAAGGTGGCCATCTCGCGCATGAGTCTCAGGGATGATTCCACCAGGAACATGGCCAGGGCAGCACCGGTACCCTCTCCCAGCCTCATGTCCAGTACTATGACGGGTTCCAGGCCCAGGGCGGCCATCATTGCCTTGTGGCCGGATTCGGCTGAGAGATGGGAAGGGATCAGGTAGTCCCTGACCCGGGGTTTGATAGCGCAGGCCGCCAGGGCTGCGGCCCCAGATATAAACCCGTCCACCACCACGGGTCTCCGCCGGGATGCGGCGCCCAGGATGACCCCGGCCAACCCTGCTATCTCCAGTCCACCTAGGTTCGCAAGGGTTCCCAGGGGATCGGAGGGGTTAGGCCGGTGGATCCCCAGGGCCCGGGCCACCACCTCTACCTTCCTCTTCAGCCCTTCGTCGTCTATGCCTGTTCCCCTTCCCACAACCTGTTCCGGGGGGCAGTTGCTGAACGCCGCGAGAAGGGCGGAACTGGCGGTGGTGTTGCCTATTCCCATGTCCCCGGTGGCGATCAAGTCAGCGCCGGCCTCTATCTCCTCACAGGCCACGGTGATCCCCGTCTCCAAGGCCTTGACTGCCTCCTCGCGGGTCATCGCGGGCCCTTTCAGGAAGTTCCGGGTCCCCCGGGACACCTTGAGACTGCGGAGCCCGGGACCTCGGGGGACATCCCCGTTTACGCCGATGTCCACCAGGGCGATGCCAGCCCCCACTTGGCGAGCCAGGACGTTGATGGCTGCCCCGCCATTCAGGAAGTTGGCCACCATCTGGACGGTGACCTCCTGCGGGTAGGCGGTTATCCCCTCTTCCACCACCCCGTGGTCTCCTGCCATGAGCACTATTACCTTGCCCCTGATCTGGGGAACAGGGTCTGCCATGATCCCTGCAACTTGCCGCGCGATGGACTCAAGGCGACCCAGGCTTCCCAAGGGCTTCGTCAGGCTGTCCAGCCTCCTCTGGGCGCCTTCCATAGAGGCCTTATCCAGTGGCTTGATGGAATCAAGTGTGTCTTGCAGCTTCTGCATCTACGGGGTCCTCCCTTCGGGGCTCTTGACGCTGACGGGTATTCCCGCCACCATCAGGTAAACATAGTCAGCCTGGCTTGCCATGAACTGGTTTGCCCTTCCCGCCAGGTCCCTGAAGGCCCGTGCCAAGGAATTCTCAGGCACGATGCCCATACCCACTTCATTGGTGACCACGATGGCGCCTAGCCCGAGCTCCCGGATCTTCCTGAGAAATGCCTCCAGTTCCCAGATGATCTCAGCCTCCACGCTGTCCCACTGGGCACCAGGATCCTCTAGAAGTATGTTGGCAGAGAGAAGTGTCAGGCAGTCCAGCACAACCCCACTGGTGCCTGGTGGGACTGCCTCCAAGGCCCGCGCGGGGCTGAGGGGTTCCTCCCGGGTGACCCACCCGGGAGGTCTGGACCCCCTGTGGCTCTCCACCCGTAAGGCCATTTCCTCATCCAAGGCCTCAGCGGTAGCAATGAACAGGATGTTTCCTCCCATTCCTTCCGCAAGCCTCTGCGCGTAGGTGCTCTTTCCACTCCTGGCTCCGCCGGTGACCAGTATCACAGGACGTTTTGCAGGACCGGGCATTCCTGCCACCCCCTTTGAAGCAAGAAGAGATCCCCACCCCCGGGGGGCGAGAACCTCTCAAGCATCCGCACTTCCCTTTCCCACGAAGGCCAGCACGCAAGCGCACAGGCAGGTTTCCTGGCTACCGGTCATCGAAAGCCTGTACCTTCCCCCGGAAACGGAGTGGTGCCTGCAGGCTACTACCGGATTACAGTGGCGGGACCGCTCAGGCTTCGCACCTGATTCCCTTTTAACTCCCTGGTGGGAGCACCCGTTTGCCCATGATATGGACTTATGGACACATCATACACCACTAGGGGTCCGGTAATCAAGGGGTCTAGGGGCCCGGGGCAGGGAGCGTCTCCCTGGCCTGCCCCTACTCGGCCCTGCCAGGTCCCGCTCCTTCCGCCGTGGCTATCCTCTCCAGGATCGGGGGGTGGGTAAAGACTACCACCTTGACCAGTGGATGGGGATTCACATCGGCCAGGTTCTTCGCTGCCAGCCGCTTCTCCAGGCTGATCCATGCTGAGGGGTCCTGCCCCAGTTCCAGGGCAATGCCGTCTGCCTCCCGTTCGAAGCCCCGGGAAATGGCGTTGTTCACAGGCATGGACAGGAGGGCTGCCAGGGACCATATGAGGAAGACGAGGGGGAGGTGGGTTACGGTTGGCCTGGTCCCTATCGTTACCCGGATGACCCCCAGCAAGGCAAGGAAGCCCAGGGTGCCTAGGGTTATGCCCTTGGTAATGTGACCTGCCTTCCAGTGACCGATCTCATGGGCGACCACCATGAGGGTTTCCCCTCTCGGGAACTGGTTTGTGAGCGTGTCGTACAGGACTATCCGGCGGGTCCTCCCCACCCCTGTGAAGTAGGCGTTGGCCCGGGTGGTCCGGCGGCTGGCGTCCATAACCAGGACATCCCGAACCTCGATGCCGGCGTCTTGGGCCATGTGGCGGATCTCCTGGTACATGGCTTTGTCCTCAAGGGGCCAGAACCTGTGGAAGAGAGGGTCAATCACTAAGGGTGCCAGCGCAGCGCTGATCACCAGGAACACCCCTAGGCCAGCCCCGGCCAAGAGGTGCCAGCTGGAGGAAAACCGGTGTACCAGGAAGAAGAACACGGCGATGGCTGGCAATGATATAGCCTGGGCCAGGAGGAAGCCCTTCAGGGTGTCGCTGAGCCAGAGCCCAAGAGGCATCGTGGAGAGGCCTGCCAACGTGTCCACCTGGTAGCGCCACAAACCGAATGGGAGATCTGCCAGGAGGAGGATCGAGCCTATGACCAAGCCTAAGGCAAGGGCCCCCAGGGTTGGCCTGCCGCCCATGAGGGCTACGACCCTGCCGGCCAGCCAGGGTGCCCCGGCCACCAGGAGGGCCAGCACGCCCAGGTGTGCCAGGTTGCGGCCTGCGAATATCCCATAGCGCACGCGGTTGTACGCTTGGGCCCGAGTGAGAAACTCCGTGGAGAAGTGCCTTAGCGCATCGGTATCCGCCGCAGGGAAGCGGGAAGAAACGAACCAGAAGACCACCAGTACTGCCGTGGCTGCCAGAAGGCCGGCCGTTACGATGGAGGGCCTTTCCACCCCGGTTCCTCCTCGATCCTTAGATCTTGGTATGCTACAGGGCATTCTATGCAGGATTTCCCTGTGAGATACCTCGCCTCCTTCCAAGGTCACTTGCCATTCCCGGCTTGAGCCTAGGTACTGGTGGAATCTGGCCGCGGAAGGATTTATCGCGGGTCAGTAGTACTAATCTCATGAAGGGCAGTCACGCCCGGGTCCAGGCTGCGGTTTTCCGGCCACCCGCTACCGCACCGGGAAAAGAGAGAAATCCCGGGACAAGTCTGGAAGCCCCTGGCTTAAGCCAGGATTCACTTGGTCCCCAAGGAGCGAAATGGATATGCCTGCATCAGACAGCCTGAAGGCCTTCGTAAACGAGAGGATCCTCCGGAGAATCCTGCGATCCTTCGTGGAGGCCACTGGGCTGAGGGCTGCCGTCATGGACACAGATGGCAGGGTGACCGTGGCGCCTCCCGGTTACGAGGAGGGACAGCCTCGTTTCTGCCAGATTATCCGGACTGCCAGTGGTGGGTTGGAGAAGTGCCAGGGCTCCTACGCCAGGGCGGGCGTCCAGGCCGCGAAGTTTGGGGAGCCCTACATATTCCGGTGCCACGCCGGCCTTATCCTCTGGAGCGCTCCCATCATTTCCTCCCGGAAACCCGTGGCCACCATCATCTGCGGCCAGGTCCTAATGTGGGAACCCGAGGACTTCTTCTGGATAGAGGTCTCCGAGTTCACCAGGGGCCTCAATGTAAGCCTCCCCCGGCTGATAGAGGCTGCCAAGCAACTGCCAGTTGTCTCGGGCAGCCAGGTGCAGGCCGCGGCTGACCTTCTCTTCACCGTGGGCGAGTACATGATGAAGGCGGGGATCCAGAGCCTGCGCCAGGAAAGGCGCATCACCCGCCAGCAGATGCGCCTGGGCGAAGCCATCCAGGCCAAGAAGGAACTGGAGTTGATGATCGGGGGAGGGGGGCATCGCCCCTATTCCCTGGAAATGGAGAACCAGCTGGTGCGCAAGCTGAAGTCCTTAGACAAGGCAGGGGCCAGGCAAACCCTCAATGACATGCTGGCCGAGCTCCTTCTTAAGAATGCGGGGCGCCCAGATGTGATCAAGGCTAGGGCCCTGGAGATCATGGTGGTCCTGTCTCGTGGCGCCATAGAGGGCGGAGCAGGCATCCAGAAGCTCCTGGAGACCACCCCCCAGCGGATAGGGGAGATCCTCCAGGCTCCCTCTGTTGAGGAGGTGTGTTTCCTAGTCAACCAGGTACTTGACGAGTACCTGGAGGAGGTGGTACCAGCTGTGGGTAAGCACCACCAGGCGCTGGAGGCTGCGAGGGAATTCGTGGATGGCAACTTTGACCGTCCCCTGGGGGTTGAAGACATAGCCAAGGTGGCGCACCTGAGTCCAGGCTACCTTAGCCAGGTCTTCCGTGACGAGCTGGGAGTCACCATCATGGAGTACCTTACGCGGAAGCGCATGGACGAGGCCAAGAAGCTCCTTGCCGACCCGTCCCTGAACATATCGGATGTGGCTAGAAGGGTAGGTTTCTCCGACCCCAGCTACTTCACGAAGGTGTTCAAGAAGGAGGAGTTCATGACCCCCACGGAATACGCCGAAGCCATGCTGGAGCGGAACGCGGAAGAGGAGGAGGCCACGTGGACCTAGACAGCAACGTGTATGAGGATATCAAGTCCAGCCTGATAGACGGCAGGGCTTCCCTGGTAAAACTCCTGGCCGAGCAGGCCCTCAGGTTGGGGCACTCCCCCGAGGAGATCGTGGACAAGGGGCTCCTGGAGGGCATGAATGTGGTTGGATCGCGCTTCCGGAACGGAAGCATGGCCATACCTGATGTACTGCTGAGTTCCCGGGCAATGCATGCTGGCCTGTACGTGCTGAAGCCGCTCCTGGCCCAGACCCACCCGAGCAAGGAGGGGAGGATCGTCATAGGGACCGTTGCTGGGGATCTCCACGACATCGGTAAGCGCTTGGTGGCGATAATCATGGAAAGCAAGGGCCTGGACGTGGTAGATATAGGCATAGACGTGCCCCCGGAGGCCTTCGTCCAGAGCGTGGCCCAGCTCAAACCTAGGGTGCTTGCGATGTCAGCCCTCCTTACCACCACCATGCTCTCCATGAAACAGACGATAAGGGCACTGGAGAAGGCCGGCCTCAGGTCCACCGTGAAGGTGGTGGTCGGCGGCGGGCCCGTAACCCGGGAGTTCGCCGACGACATCGGTGCCGACGGTTACGGGCACGATGCCACTTCAGGGGCAACCCTGTGTGCCGGCTGGATCACAGGTTGAGACTCGGGATTCCCCGGAGTGGCCCACGCAAAGGACGAACCGATCCCTGAAGACCAGTTTTCTCCGTAGGCTCAGGCGTTGCCCCGCCTTCTTGCCGGTGACTACCCGCGCACCCGCGCTTCGGCCCTGGCGAGAACCCTCTCGATCCCCTCCACGACCTTCTTGTCCAGGGGCTCCACCGAATGCTCCCTCATGAGCCTGTTTGCCTCATCCCTCAATCGCTGCCCCATGTCTATCTGGCCCTCCGCCTTCCACAAGTCGTAGCGGTTCCTGTCGAAGTACCGCGGCGTCCAGAGCTGGTCCCGGAAATGGCGGAAGGTATGGGCCTGCGTGAGGAAGTGGCCCGCGGGGCCCACGTCGTCGATGATGTCCAGGGCCATGGTATCCCGGGTAACCTCGATCCCCCTCACCAGGCGCTTGGCCATCCCTATCACCTCGTCTCCGAGAAGGAGCATCTCGTAGGAGCCCGAGGACCCATACTCCAGGAAGCCCACATCATGTATGAGGTTGGCCCCGCTGAGGGCCGCGGAGAGGACACTGAAGGTGAGCTCCGACGCCGCCTGGAGATCTAAGGTCTTGGCATCGGTACAGCCGGCCGTGCTGAAAGAGGGTATCTTGTAGTAGTGGGCCACATCGACCATGGCTGCGCTCTGGAGGGGCATCTCTGGCGCCCCGTAACTGAAGAGGGTGGATCGCATGTCCATCACGGTCAGGACCCCGCCCATTATGATGGGGGCGCCCTCCCGCTTCAACTGGCTGACCACGACACCGGTGAGGCACTCGGCGTTCCCCATCACCAGTACCCCCGCGAGGGTAGCCGGAGCAGTGGCTCCCGCCATGGGTGCAGGCGTATATATGCAGGGGAGGTTGTGCTCAGCCATGAAGAGGAGCTTGCCCATGGCCTCGAAGGAGTGCTGCAAGGGTGTGGTGGGTTCGGAGTAGAGGCAGATGAAGGGGTTCTTCTGGAGTGCCTCCAGTCCTCCGGCCACGGCAATGCACATGTCCACGATGTCCCGGTAGCCTTCCACCCCGAAGCCCCAGCTCACTATTGGCTTGGTGGTATTGGAGAGCATGGCCTCGACCTCGTAGACGTCGGCGAGTCCCTTGGTCACATCGCTTATCATTGCCAGGGACATCACGAAATCCAGGTTTGGCAAGGAATCCACCAGTCTTGCAGTGTTGGCCACATCCCCGTGGGTGACAAGGCGCCTTTCGCCTGTGACAGGATCAGATATGAAGGGGTTGGTGACCCCTGGACCGAAGTGGAAGTTGCGGTTTTCCAGGAATAACCTGCGGCTGCCGTCACGGCCGCACAGCACAACCCGGGACGGGGCCGACCGGATGGAGCGTTCCACCAGCCAGGAGGGGATCCTGACCCGGGGCCCGTCCACATGGCAACCCGCCCTCTTCAGGAGGTCTAGGGCCTCCGGGTGGTGCACCTCAACGCCCGTCCTCTGCAAGACCTCCATGGTCCCCGCGTGGATCTCCTCGACCTGGTCTTGGGAGAGGATCCGGAACTGCGCGGTGGCGTTCGCTACGTAATTGCTCCTCACGGTCATTCTCCTTTCACCCGGTTTTCACGCTCCGGAAGATGTCCTTGCCAGATGTTTCTGCAAGGTCCATGCCATTCCCTCCGGGAGGTAATGTCCCGTAATAGTAGAATAGTGTCTCTTACCGGGGGGATCAATCCATGGATCCAGCAACCCAAGGGATGATCATCGACGCACTTCCCATAGGCGTAGTCCTAGTGGATGCTGAGGGCTTCATCCGGGGCCACAACCCAAGCGCCCTGGAACTCCTGGGTAACAGTGCCGCCTCAATCGAGGGGCGCAGCCTTGAGGAGGCCCTCCCGCACCTAACCTTCCCCAGCGACCGCTCACGGATAACCCGGGAGATCAGGGATGCCCAAGGAGGGAGGACCCTGGAGATCTGCCGGGTGTCTCTGGCCGGGGGCTGCCAGGGGTGTCCCACCGCCCTCATCATCAGGGACTACACAGAGGTAGAACTGCTTAAGGACCAGCTGAGGAACACCGTTACCACCAAGAACAGCTACGAGAACATATTGAACTCCATAAGCGAGGGAATTGAGGTGGTCGACCGGGACGGCCGGCTTATCTTCATGAACCGTTCCCAAGAGGAGATAGACGAGATGCGCCGCTCCGATGCGCTCTACCGCCACGTGAGTGAGGTATACAGGCTGGCCCCGGAATCCAGCCTGATGGTCAGGGCCATGAGAACAGGGAAGCCCATTATAAATGAGCACCAGACCTATGTGACGAAGTACGGCAAGATGGTAAACATAATATGCACGGCCGTGCCCTTGTACGAGGACAGCAACATGGTGGGGGCCGTGGCTATAACAAAGGACTACAGCATGGCCCGGAGGTTCTCGGACAAGTGGAGAGAGATGGAGATGAAGATACAGGGTTCGACGACGCCTGTTGCCGAGGGGAGCTCACTGGAGGCCACCTATAGCTTTGAGGACATAGCAGGGCAGGATCCCTCCTTTCTCCGGGTCATAAGGGAAGCCCGGCAGGCTTCCGGGACGGATTCCCCCATTCTCATCCACGGGGAGACGGGAACCGGTAAGGAACTCTTCGCCCAGAGCATCCACCGCAACAGCCCCCGGACCGGAGAGCCCTTCATGGCGATAAACTGCGCGGCCATTCCCGAGGGACTCCTGGAGGGGATCCTCTTTGGTACCAGCAAGGGGGCCTTCACGGGTGCCGTGGACAGGCGAGGCCTCTTCGAGGAGGCCTCACGGGGAACCATCTTCCTGGACGAGATCAACTCCATGCAGCCATTCCTGCAGAGCAAGCTCCTAAGGGTTCTCGAGGAGGGTACCATCAGGAGGGTGGGTGACACCAAGGAGAGGCGGGTCACCCCCAGGATAATCAGCAGCATGAACGTGGATCCCCTGAAGGCGGTGGAGAAGGGCACCATCCGGCAGGACCTCTTTTACCGCCTGGGTGTGGTCTACCTTGGCTTGCCGCCTCTCAGAAGGCGCCTGGAGGACATCCCAGAACTCACCGAGAGGTTCATCAGAAAGTACAACCGCAGGTTTGGCCGGCAGGTGAAGTCTGCCTCGGCCGCGGTCATGGCTTTGTTTCTTAAGCACCCGTGGCCAGGGAATGTACGGGAACTTGAACACTGCGTGGAGAGTTCACTGAACATGGTGGCCCCTGGAGAGGAATGCATCGAGGTCAAGCACCTCCCCTACTACTTCCTTCACCCTGCCACGGCGGAAGAGGCAAAGCCTCCCATTGAGCACGAAACCTTCCGTGTCGCCATGGAGGACGCAGAGCGAGCCTTCCTGAACCGGGCCCTCCGTGCCCACCAGGGCAATGTATCCCGGGCGGCGCGGTCCCTGGGTCTCAGCCGCCAGAACCTGCAGTACCGGCTCAAGAAGATGGGGCTGAGGCTCGAAGAATTCCGGCAGGGCTGAAACGCAAGAATGCTTGGCGCTGCCAGTACCACTTGCGCCAGTTATGCAAATATTATTTGCGCTTCCCAGGAGGCCCGGCCAAAGGGGGAGTGGCTCCGGCTTCTCCGGGTGTGGCACGGAACTTGCTGAATGCTCTCTACGCGCCAGTAGATGGGAATGCTAAGTGCTAATTTGGTGTCTTCTGACAAGCTGGGAGGGATACAAGTGTCGTGTGAGACTAGTCAGTGCAGGTCCATGAGGCTAAGGGTCCTGGCAGACAGCGATATCGAGAGGGTCCTTGATGCCAGCCTCAGGCTGCTGGAGGAGACGGGGGCGGATTTCCATCACGAACCTGCCCTGGAGATGCTCCGGAAGGCTGGTGCCAAGGCTGACGGCATCAGGGTGAGATTCCCCCGGGCCATGGTGGAGAGGGCAATGACTCAGGCCCCTTCAAAGGTGACCCTCCACAACAGCCGGACTGGCAAGGGTGACGTGGAGCTGGAGGGCACAAAGATCTACTTCGGAACCGGCTCTGATTGTCCCAATTTCGTGGACCCCTGGACGGGCCAGAGGAACCGTACCACCAAGAAGAATGTTGCCGATGCGGCCAAGGCCTTGGACGGCCTGAAGAACCTGGACTTTTGCATGTCCCTCGGACTGGTCCAGGACGTTCCGACCCTCTCTTCTGACAGGCACCAGTATGAGGCCATGCTCCTCAACACCGGGAAGCCCGTGGTGGTGACCGCCCATGACCTGGAGGGCTACAACGACATAATCTCCATGGCTGAGGCTGTGGTTGGAGGCCCCCAGGCCTTGGCCGAACGCCCGATCCTGGCCATGTACACCGAACCCATATCCCCTCTCAGGCACCCCCTTGAAGCGGTGGATAAGCTGATCCGCTCCGCCGAGGCTGGCATCCCGGTAGTGTACACTCCGGCTCCCATGGCGGGGGCTACCGCCCCGGCCACGCTGGCGGGCACCCTCGCTTCGGGGTTGGCTGAGAGCCTGAGCGGGTTGGTGCTCCACCAGCTGGTCCGGGAGGGGGCGCCCTTCATACTGGGTGGCGTTTTTACCGTGATGGACATGAGAACCACCCTCTTCTCCTACGGTGCCGTGGAGTTCGACCTGCTCCAGGCGGCACTGGCCGATGTGGCCCAGTACACGAAGATCCCCCTGTTCTGCACTGCCGGGTGCAGTGACTCTCCGGCCTTCGATGAGCAGGCTACGGTGGAGGCCACCTTCTCCATCCTGGTGAACGCCCTCAGCGGGGGAAACCTCATCCACGATGTGGGCTACATCGAGTACGGGTCTACTGGGTCCGTGGAGATGATGGTCCTCAGCAATGAGGTCATTGCAATGGCGAAACGGTTCATCAGGGGCATCGAGGTTAACGACGATACACTGGCCGTCAACGTCACCCAGTCGGTGGGACCTGGTGGCCACTTCCTGGAAGAGGAGCACACAACACGGTTTTTCCGCAAGGAACTGACCTTTTCTGACCTCATTACCCGCCAGCGTTATGATGCCTGGAAGGCCGGGGGCGGGAAGACCTTGGGCCAGAGGGTGCACGAACGAGCGGCGGAGGTTCTCGAGGGACACAGGGTTGAACCCTTGCCCGCTGGCACGCTGAAGCATATCAGGGCCATAGTGGATGCCGCTGACGCCAGGGCCTGACGCCATCGTCCGGATAAGCGGAAGGAGAGATTGCCATGCGTTTTGAAAGGCTCATTACCGTTGTGGATTCCCACACTGAGGGTGAGCCCACGCGGATAGTCACCGGAGGGTTTCCTTACCTTCCCGGCGCCACAATGGCCCAGAAACGAGACTACCTCATGAAGAACCTGGACCACCTCCGCGGCTTCCTTATGAGGGAGCCCAGGGGGCATGCCGATATGTTCGGGGCGGTCCTCACGGAACCTACCCATCCGGAGGCTGACCTGGGTGTGATCTTCATGGACACCTTCGGTTTCCTGAACATGTGCGGGCACGGCTGCATCGGCGTGGCCAGCGCGGCCTTGGAAACAGGCTTGGTCGCCTCCAGGGAGGGCGAGCCAGAGGTGGTCCTGGACACGCCGGCAGGGCTTGTCAGAGCCAAGGCAGTGATGGAGGGCGACCTGGTGAAGTCGGTGACCATCACAAACGTTCCCTCATTCCTCTTTGCCGGCGATGTCAGCGTTCCCGTGCCAGGTCATGGCGATGTGAAGGTTGATGTGTCTTTCGGAGGCAACTTCTTTGGGATAGTCTCTTCGGACCAGGTAGGTGAGATCTCCTTGGAGAACCTCGGCGAACTGGTCCAGATCGGCATGAGGATACTCCGGGAGCTCCAGGACTTCCCCGTCAGGCACCCTGTCCAGACCCACATCAGCAGCATTGACCTGGTGGAGATCTCTGGGCCTCCCTCAAATCCCCGGGCTCACGCCCGGAACGTGGTGATATTCGGGGAGGGACAGGTGGACCGGTCACCCTGCGGTACCGGCACCTCGGCAAAGATGGCAGCCCTTCATGCCAAGGGCAAGCTGCCACTGGGCCAGGAGTTCGTCCACGAGAGCATCCTGGGGACGCTCTTTGCCGGGCGGCTTGTTGGCCAGGCCAAGGTAGGAGAATTCGATGCTGTTCAGCCCACTATCACTGCTAGAGCCCATATCACGGGCCTCAACAACCTGGTAATGCACCCCGATGACCCGCTGAAGATGGGCTTTCGCCTGTGAGGGGGATGTAGCCAGGCAACAGGAGGGAGAACGAATGATCGACGGCAGCAAGGTGAACTCGCCCTCTTTCAGGGTGCTCTCCGAGGAACAGTGCGAGAGAATACACAGGGCCACACTCAAGGTCCTGGAAACCGTTGGCGTAAAGGTTGAACTCCCGGAGGGCCGGGAGATCCTCAGGAAGGCTGGGGCCACCGTTGAAGGGGAGATCGTCAAGATACCCAAGGGCCTGGTGGAAGAGGCCTTGAAGAAGGCCCCATCGTCCTTCACGGTGTGGGACCGCCTGGGCAACGAGGCCCTCGAGCTGGGGGGACGCCGGAGCCACTTCGGAGGCTGTGCCAGCTGCCCCCAGATCCTGGATCCCAGGACGGGTGAGCGTCGCCCATGCACCCGCGCGGATGTGGCCGAGTTCGCCCGGATGAACGACTACCTTCCCAACATGGAGTTCATCATGCTCCTGGGGCAGGTCAGGGATGTTCCATCCCTCATTGCCACCCAGGTAGAGTTCAAGGAGACAGTGTCCAACACCGTTAAACCCATCCTGATGTGCTGCAACGAGATGGATGTGTTTGAGGACGTGTACGAGATGCTGGTTGCCATCAGCGGCGGGGCGGATGCCTTGGCCGAGAGGCCCTTCCTCATTGTCTACACGGAGCCCATCACCCCCCTGGTTCATGGCTACGGGTTGGAGGTGGCGCTACGCTCCGTTGAGAGGGGCCTGCCTGTTGTGAATACCCCGATGCCTATGGGCGGGGCCACCGCGCCGGTGACCTACGCTGGCATAATCACCCTAGGCACCGCGGAGAGCGTCAGCGGCATCGTTATGCAGCAGCTGGTGAAGCCAGGAGCCCCCAGTGTCTTCGGCGGGATACCCTCGGCCATGGACATGCTCACCACCATCTACTCCTATGGCACACCGGAACTGCCTCTCCTGTGTTCGGCCCTGACCGACATGAGCCACTACTATGACCTTCCCATGTTCGGCACTGCAGGGGTCAGCGACTCCAAGTTCCTGGATGCACAGGCAGGGATGGAATACGGCATTTCAGCCCTGGCCTCAGTGATGTGCGGATCCAACCTCATCCATGACACAGGGTTCCTGGACCACTCCGAGGTCCTGAGTTTTGAGGGGCACCTTCTCATGGATGAACTAGCGGGATACATCCGGCAGTTCATGAAGGGCGTGGAGGTCTCCGATGAAACCTTGGCACTGGACATCATTGGCAGGGTCGGGCCGGGGGGCACCTTCGTTGCGGAGGAACACACCTTCAGGCACTTCCGGGAACTGCACCGGACCAAACACCTGGACCGGAGCAGGTACCAGCTGGCTCAGATGGAGGGCATGAAGCCCCTGGATCAGGTGCTGCGGGAGAAGGCCTGTGAGATCTTGGAGAGCCACAGGCCAGCGCCCTTGGCCGCGGGCGTCCAGTCGAGGCTGGACCAGATGGAGAAGAAGTGGTGGGCACGGTAGGTTGACTGGGTTCGCCGCCAGGGCCATTCAGGAGAGCCCGCGGGCGAGTACGAGCAGGAAAAGGGGGATACCAGGTGGCGTTTTTCGAGGAGATCGCGTCAGCGGTAATCGCGGGGGATCCCGCCAAGTCGCAGGAACTGGTAAAGAAGGCCCTGGATGGGGGTGCCAAGCCCCTGGACATCGTGGATCAGGGTCTCATGGCAGGCATGAACGTGGTGGGTGAGAGGTTCAAAAGGTGCGACATGTTCGTGCCTGAGGTCCTGATGGCGGCCAAGGCCATGAACATGGGCCTTGACCTGGTCAAGCCTCACCTGGACTCCGCTAGCAGGGCAGGAACCGGGACGGTGGTCATCGGGACGGTCAAGGGGGACCTCCACGACATCGGGAAGAACCTCGTGGCCATGCTCCTTGAGTCCAAGGGCCTGAACGTGGTGAACCTGGGGGTGGACGTTTCGGCGGAGACCTTCGTGAATGCCGTGAAGCAGCACTCCCCTCAGATCGTGGGGATGTCCGCGCTCCTGACCACGACCATGCTTGTTATGAAGGATGTCATCGATGCGCTCAAGGAGGCCAACCTCAGAGACAGTGTCAAGGTCATGATCGGCGGCGCCCCGGTAACCCAGGACTTCGCCACGGAGATCGGCGCTGACGGCTATGCCCCGGATGCCGTGACCGCCACCGACCTGGCCAAGGGCTTGCTGGGCTAAGGGGTACCCTGGGGCGAATGGGCTCTGTCTACACCCGACAAGAGCCCAATTCCTTTTTGTTCACGGGATCACTGTCCTTGGGCATAGGGAATGCCCCGGTGAAATGGGGAAAAAGACCGGCCTTGACTTGGAAAGGCTTTTACCCTTAGTTTCTGAGAATTCTACCAGAACAACGGAGGATTCTACAAAGGCAGTGCCTAGTACTAGGCGAAACTCAAAGCCATCAATGCAAACGCGAGCCAGCGTGGTAGAAAACCCACTCCTGCCTGGTATTACCAGTGGGCTTTCCAGTGCAGTATAGAGGGACTGGCCCGGCCAGGGCGAATAACAGCCATACCTTTCAAGGGGCCTTGACGGGGAGGGACTCGGAATGGGGAAGAGCCAAGCGCCGGTATGGACTGACATTAAGAAGGAATTCGATACATTCTGCCACGACTACGGGCGCCAGGGGTCACTGGCTGCTGTATCCCTGGCCGGAGTGAGGTGGATACCCCCTCAGGAGGCCTACCTGAGAGACAAGACTCAAGTCCTGGGGGTCAAGTGGAAGGACATAGTGGCAGTGTCCCTGGCCATGGCCTACCACCCTGGTGAGATCGAGGCCATTCCCGGCCACTGGGTGGCCCGGCCCCCCGAGGGCAGCCGCTGGAATGAGTACGCCCACGCCTACACCCTCCTGAACAACGCCCTAGACCGGGTGGCAAAAGCCCTTGCCGGGAGATTTGGGGGCATCCATGAAGGCGCTACACTGGAGGGTTTCGTAAGCCAGGCTTCTCATGTGCGGGACTACTTCCCTCACTCCGCGTCCCACCGGAGCGTGGCAGAGGCTGCCGGCCTCGGCTGGAGGGGGCGGCACCGGCTAATCGTCACGCCCCAGTGGGGGGCTGCCTTTCGCATGGCCACCCTGTACCTGCCGGGGATGATGGAGGTGGAGTCGCGCCAGGCAGGGGAGTGTGGTGACTGCACCGCATGTCTAAGCGCCTGCCCCATCCTGGACAAGTACGTGGGTGAGGAGGACCAGGACGTGTACCGGGAGAGGTGCCGCCAGCGGATCGATGCACTTGGCCTAGATGACGAGGTATGTGGGATCTGTGTCAGGAGTTGCTGGGAGGCAGTTACCCGTCCCTGACAAGGATCCTGGCTATTTCCTGGGAGCCAAAAGCCAGCACTGCACGAAAGAACAGGCAAGGAGCTGAAGTCCATGGAATGGTGGGACCTTACTGTCACCTCAATACTCCGCGGGGGCCTGTATGCCCTCATGGCCGTGGGTTTGTCACTGGTGTTTGGCGTCATGAATATCCCCAACTTCGCCCACGGAGAGTTCTACATGCTCGGGGCCTACGTTGCTTTCTTCTCGGTCGCGGCGGGTCTGAACCCCATAGCCGCCATCATCATCGCGGGGATAGCAGGCTTCGCTGCGGGCGGCTTCACGGAGAAGAGTGTGTTCTACCCGCTTCGCAGGAGGTCAAAAGAGCAGTGGATCATGAACACCTTCCTCCTGACGGTTGGCCTCTCCGTGGCCATGCAGAACCTGGCCCAATCGGTCTGGGGCACCAAGTTCCGTGGCGTGAGGCAGTACTGGCCCGGCAGCGTTTCCTTCGTGTCGGGCATGAGCATACCCATGGACAGGGCAGCGGGCTTCCTGGTAGCGGCCCTAATGATCGCCATCTTCTGGCTCTTTCTGAGCAAGACCACCACAGGGCGGTCCATCCGGGCGGTGTCGCAGGATGAAACCGGTGCCATGCTGGTGGGCATAGACCTGAACAAGATCCAGACCCTCACCTTCGCCCTGGCTAGTATGCTTGCAGGTGTCGCCGGGGCTCTTCTCCTCTCCATTAACCCTGCCTACCCTACCATGGGACTAATGCCCCTGTACAAGTCCTGGTACGTCGTTATCCTTGTGGGCCTGGGCAACATTGGGGCCAGCATTCTGGGAGGTCTGGTAGTGGGGTTCCTTGAGACCGTTTCCTACTACACTCTGGGTGCTGGATGGCAAGACATCTTCAGCCTCTCAATAATCATACTGATCCTGCTGTTAAAGCCCGCTGGGCTGTTCGGAACGGCGGCCAAGGGGGTATGAAAAGGTGACGGAACAGGACTTCAAGAGGGCTACCCTGTTGTCCAGAATGGCAAGCATCGGGCTTTCGCCGCATGTAGCGCTCATCGGCATTCTCCTGGTGCTGGCGCCCCAGGTGATTAAGAGCGAGTTCCTGCTCCACCTCATGATCTCGAGCCTTCTCTTCGGCACACTGGCCATGGGATTCGACTTCACCACGGGCTTCATTGGGATAGTGAACTTTGGATATGCAGCCTTCTGGGGCTTGGGAGCCTACACCTCTGCACTCTTGGCCGTCAGGCTGGGGGTGTCCCCGTGGCTGGGCATCATCTTCGCAACCTTATCCGCGGCCATCGTGGGGTTCTTTACCGGAGTGCTGACACTGCGCCTCAGAGGCATATTCGCCGCGGTCATGTCTTGGTTTGTGGGACTCAACCTCATGGCGCTGGCAACGCAACTAGTGGACCTCACCAGGGGCCAGCTGGGGCTCAACGTGCCACTATTCTTTGATACCGCCCACAAGCTACCGTACTACTATACACTACTGCCTTTCACCCTTCTCACCTGGATCCTGCTGAGGACAGTGACGCGGTCCAGGGTAGGCCTCGCCTTTAAGGCCATAGGACAGGATTTGGAGGCCGCCCAGGCCTCAGGGGTGAACCCAACCAAGTACAAGGTGATCAACTTCACCCTGTCGTGCGCCATCGCCGGGGCGCTGGGGGCCTACTACGCGCACTTCATGGGCATTCTCACCCCTGACGTCATGCACACACGGCACACGGTCCAGGTGCTTACCCTGGCCTATGTGGGGGGCAGGGGCAGCATCTGGGGGGGACTCCTGGCAGGCTTTGTCTTGATCCCGGCGTTTGAGTACCTGAAGCACCTGATGGAGCTCCGCCTGGTCATTTACGGTGTCATGCTCATCCTCATCATGGTTTTCTACCCCGGCGGGTTCAATGCCGCATACGAGGGCCTGCTGCGAAGGGCCAATCGCTGGCGTTCAAAGACGGTGGACCTGGGGTTAGGTCATGAACAAGGCAAGTAAGGGGTCACGGGTATACCTCATTGTTGTTGTGGGGCTGTTCAGCCTGGGAACAGGCATAATCGCCACCGTGGTCCCCCTTTTCGCAGGTAGAGTGGGAGGGAGCCACCTTGATGTGGGAATGCTGGGGCTCTTCTACGGCATTGCCTACCTGGCGTCCGCTATTCCCTCCGGGTTGATGTCGGACCGCCTGGGCACCAAGAACATCATGCTGGCAGGCATGGCGTTCACCCTTGCTTCCTACCTGGGATACTCCGCCTCGTCCACCATACCGCACCTCGGGGCCGCGAGGGTCCTCGAGGGGATTGGCTGGGCGACCTGGTGGTGCTCCCTTGAGGCATTGACCACTCACATGGCCACGGAGAAGGGATCTGGGAGGCTCATGGGGTTCATCAGTACTGTCTATGGATCAGGCTTTGTGGGAGGCAGTATTCTGGCAGGTCTGATATCAGCCGGCCTGGGGCATGGCTTTGCCTTCAGGGCGGCCCTGGCCTTGTCCCTCCTGGCAACAGTGATGTTCTATGCCTTAGTGCGGATACCCAGGCAGACCCATGACGAGCAGGCCCAGGCCAGCGCTCGGCAGGGGACGGAGGCTCCCCGCGGTCTTATGGCCCTTGTCCCCTACATCGTGGCAGTTCTCTACAGTTTCGCAATGCATGCCACCATGGTCCTTTTGCCCCTGTATGCCTTGGGCATCCTGGGTACCGAGGCCATGGTAGGCGTGTTGATGGCAACCTTCTGGTTTGGCCGTGTGGTAGCCTTCACCACGGCCGGGATGATGTCGGACAGGTACGGCTCCGTGCCCGTGCTCATGTTCGCCCTGGGGATAGCCGTTGTGGCCTCAGTGCTTGTTGGGACCCTGACCCATGGCATGGCGATGATAGCGTCTGCCTTCGCCCTGGGCGTGGGCCTGGGCAGCGTATTCCCGGCCTGCATAGCCCTGATATCCCGCTGTGTCCCGGCCCATCGCCGGGGGGCGGCCACGGGGGTATTCGAGACCATGGTGGGCGTGGGAATGATCGTGGGCCCGGCTACGGGTGGCCTGGTGGCCCAGAGTCTCTCCCCGGGCGTGACCTACTATGTGAATGCTCTGGTAATGGTTCCGGCCCTTTTCATACTGGCCAGGTGTCTCAGGGAAAGGAGGGGGTGCCCGGAGATCTAGGCCCCGGCAATGGCATTCAAAACCGCTAGAGCGAGAAAGGAGAGGGTCACGAAAATGGAAGGATCCACGAAGAAACTCGTTAGGGTGCTCTCCCTTCTTTTGATCGTAGCCCTGGCCCTATCAGGGTGCGGGGGCGGCGCTCCTTCGGGTGAGACTCCACCAGAAAAGGTGCTGAGGGTAGGTGTCATGGGTCCCTTCACGGGCCCGGCGGCGCGTACCGGTGATGAGTTCAAGGGCTCCGCGCAGATGGCCTTCGAAGAGATCGACTACAAGGTGGGGGACTACAAGATTGAGCTGGTATGGATCGATTCCCAGTCAGACCCTGAGAAGGCTACCCGGGCCTACGAGGAGGCCATCCTTCGCCACGGCATCCAGGCAGGCGTGCTGAACTGGCACAGTTCCGTGGCGGTGGCGTGCATGGAGGTGACCGCCAAGCACAAGGTGCCTCACTTCTTCGGGTACGGTGCGACCGAGGTGGTCAATGAGAAGTACGCCAGCGATCCTGAGAAGTACAGTTACTGGCTGAAGTCCTGGCCAAGCCCTGCCAAGCTCACGGTGGCCTACGCGACAGCGCTGGAGGAAATCGTTGACACCGGGAAGTGGACTCCCAAGAACAAGAAGGCGGCGGTCTGCGGTGAAGACACCGACTGGGGCCGCAGCTTCGGGGGCGCCATAAGGAAAGACCTGGAGAACATCGGGTGGACAGTGGTGACCGAGGAGTACTTCCCCATCGGGGAGACCGAGTTCTACCCGCTCCTCACCCGGTTTAGGGATCTGGGGGTTGAGATCGTGGCCAGCACCGCCACTTCCGCCCCGGCCTTCGCGGCCTTCGTGAAGCAGGGTCGTGAGGTGAACCTCAACGCCCTGGTCATCGCCGATGGCCTTGGCTGGATCGGTGAGTGGTACGAGCTCAGCGGCGAGATGTCAGACTATGTTCTGGACCAGATCCCTGGCTTCACCACGCCGGAGGCCAAGGAGTTCGCTGAGACCTTCGAGTCCAAGTGGGGCATCAAGCCGAGTCCCTCCGCCGGAGGACTCAGCTATGACTCCTCCCGGTTCTTCATCAAGATCCTCCAGGACACCCTGGCGGAGTATGGGGAACTAAACAGCGAGAACATACACAAGTTCGCCATGGATAACATCAAGGCGGGCACCATGTCCTTCACCGATGGCATAATCATGGAGGAGTACAAGTTCACGCCGGAGTCAATACCTGACCCGGTGGTAGGGAAGGGCTACTTCATCTTCCCGGTGCTCCAGTACTTCGGCGGAGAGCCCGTGGTGATCTGGCCTGATGAGTGGAAGGAAGCGGACATCGAGATACCGCCTTACATGCAGTAGCGGCAGCGGCGCGGGTGGCGGGAAACCCCTTCCCGCCACCCTCTTTACCAACTTGAACGCTGGGTGGTGTGGCAGATGATCCTCAGGACGGAATCGGTGGTGAAGAGGTTCGGGGGACTGGTGGCCGTTAACAATGTGTCGATCCAGGTTGAGGAGGGCACGATCTTCGGCCTCATAGGTCCCAACGGAGCGGGCAAGACCACGCTGCTCAACGTCATCGCGGGGGTGTACCGCCCGGAGGGCGGCAAGGTGTACTTCCAGGGAGAGGACATAACGGTCCTGTCGCCTGAACAGGTGTGTCACAAGGGTATAGCCAGGACCTTTCAGATAGTAAGGGCCTTCAAGGACATGACGGTGCTGGAGAACGTGATGGTCCCTGCCATCTTCGGGGGATTGGGACACCGCGGGAATCCTGCAAAGAAAGCCAGGGAAGTGCTGGAATTCGTGGAGTTCCCCATGCCCGTAGACACGGTGGCGAAGCATCTTAACACCGCCCAGCTCAAACGCCTGGACCTCGCGAGGGCGCTTGCCAGTGAGCCCAGGATGCTATTGCTGGATGAACTGGCGGCCGGGCTCACGCCGACGGAACTAGTGGACTTCACCTGTACCATCAGGAGGATCCGCGATCAGGGCATCACCATCATGACGATAGAACATGTCATGAGGGTCATCATGGAGATCTGCGACCAGATAGCCGTCTTGCACTACGGTGAGAAGATCGCGGAGGGGCCCCCGGATGAGATAGTGAAGAACAAGAAAGTAGCCGAGGCCTACCTCGGCGAGACCTACATCCTCTAGGGGCCCAGGTCGGAGGGGAGGGGACACGTTTGCTGAAGGTGCAAAACTTGGGTTCTGGCTACGGTCAAGTCCAGGTCCTGTGGGATGTGTCCATGGAGGTGGAGGAGGGCGAGTTTGTCGCCTTGGTGGGGCCCAACGGCGCGGGCAAGACCACCAGCCTCAGAAGCATTGCCGGGCTGTTGCGACCCATGAGCGGCAGCATCAAGTTCCTGGGCAAGGAAATCGGGGGTCTTCCCACCCATGAGGTGGCAAGGATGGGCATGAGCTTTATACCCGAGGATATGAACCTCTTCACAGGGATGTCGGTGAGGGAGAACCTCCTCCTTGGTGCCTTCGTCGTCAATGACAGGAAGAAGTCCGCCGAGTCCCTGGAGGCTATCTTGGAGATGTTCCCAAGGCTTGCGGAGAGGAGAAACCAGATGGCTGGCACCCTCAGCGGTGGTGAACGCAAAATGCTGGCCATCGCCCGGGGGCTCATGGCTAGTCCCAAGATCCTGCTGGTGGATGAACCCTCCCTGGGACTGGCACCCAAGCTGGTGGTGACTGTTTTTGAGGCCCTTCAGAGGCTGAGCAAAGAGGGGGCTACCATTTTCCTGGTGGAGCAGAACGTCAACACCACGCTCCACATTACCAACAGGGCCTATGTCTTGGAGCAGGGAAGGGTGACACTGGAGGGCTCCAGCAGGGATCTTTTGGTCAACGACCACGTGCAAAAGGCATACCTGGGCCTGGTATAGATTCGTGCCCGGGCATAACAGTACTACCCACAACCGCCACTTCGCCCTGGGGCGGTTGTGTCGCGAAATTTCCGAAGGATACTACCTGTGGCGTAGAGGATTCTCCAAAGGGACACCCAGTTCGCCATAGAAACCAATGGCTCGGGCACAGAGAGGCCCACATTGCCAGTATGGGCTCGGCACGGCAGGGGAGGGGAATGCCTTGGGTTTCTACCAGTACCTCAAGGATGAGGACCTCAACGCGATACATGCTGCCTCCATGGAGATACTCCAGACCGCAGGGGTGCTCTTTCACGACCCACAGGTGAGGGAGGGCCTGGCGGCTGCCGGCGCCAGGGTCGATGGCGAACGGGTCTACCTTGACTGGCGATTGGTGAGTTCCCTCCTGGAGAGTGCCCCAACCCGGTTTCTCCTCAGGGCAAGGGATCCCGGAAAGAGTGTCACTGTGGGCGATGGCACGTACCTAGGCCCGGGGTACGGGGCGCCCTTCGTGAGGTCAGAGACGGGGGGCCGGCGGAAGGCCCTTCTGGAGGACTATGAAAACTTCGTGCGTCTTGTAGCCTCCAGCCCAGTGCTGGATGTGAACGGAGGGGTCCTTGTGGAGCCCTCCGATGTGCCGGCCCCCCAAAGGCATGTGGCCATGATGGCCTCGGCCATACGGGGGTCCGGCAAGCCCCTCATCGGGATAACCAAGGGGCAAAGGGAGGCCAGGGACGCCATCACCATGGCCCGGGCGGCCCTGGGGGCTGGCGATAGCCCCTGTCTCATAGGTCTTGTGAATGTGAACACGCCCCTGGCGTACGACCCCAACATGCTGGGCGCCCTGGTGGAGTACGCCCGGGAGGGGGAGGCGCTCATCATCGCGTCCCTGGCTATGGCCGGCGCTACCGCCCCCTGTTCCATAGCGGGCACCCTGGCCCTCCAGAACGCCGAGGTTCTCGCGGGGGTCTGCGCTACCCAGGCCTTGAGGCCCGGCTGCCCGGTGGTATACGGCTCCGTGTCCTCCGTGGCCGATATGCGTTATGGCAGCCTGAGCATGGGGGCGCCGGAGGCATCCGCAATGGCTGCGGCCACGGTGCAGATGGCCCGTTACTACCGCCTGCCTAGCAGGACAGGGGGGTCCGTCACCGATTCTATGCTCCCTGACGCCCAGGGGGGCGCCGAATCGGCCATGGCTATGATGATATCCGTGTTGAGCGGTGTGAATTTCGTGCTCCATGCCTGCGGTATCCTGGAGAGCTTCATGACTATGTCCTACGAGAAATTCATGCTCGACGAGGAGTTTGTATCCATGCTCAAGTTCCTGGCCAAGCCCCCGTCCTTCGATGAAGAGGCACTGGCGGTGGACCTTACCGTCCAGAACGGTCCCGGTTCCCACTTCCTCACAACGGAGCACACGTTGAGACACTTCAGGGAGATGTGGAGACCGGGGCTGTTTACCCGGGGCAACTACGATGTGTGGAGGATGGCAGGCTCCAAGGACGTGAAGGACAAGGCCCGAGAGGCCTGGCAGTCAAGGCTCTCCGCGTACTCCCCGCCTCCCCTGGACAGCCAGGTTGAGGCCTTCTTCAGGGAAATGACGCAGGCACCGGTTGATCATAACGCTCTCTGAGAGGAGCAAGAGTAAGGAGGGAGACGATGAGGTCCAACTACAGGGTTAACGCCACAACCCAGTTCAAGGTGCTCAGCTGTGACCAGTTGAGCGAGATCCAGTCGGCTACCATGGAAGTGCTGGAGCGGACCGGGGTAAACATCTTCGACAAGGAGGCGCTGGAGCTATTCCGGAAGGCTGGCGCCAAGGTTGACAGGAACCGGGTCCGGATCCCATCACACCTGGTGGAGTGGGCGCTCAAGTCCGCACCCTCCAGGGTTGTGCTGTGTGACCGGAACGGCAGCCGCCGCCTGTTCCTGGAGGGGCACAACTCCTACTTCGGTCCCGGTCCCACCAACAACTTCACCATCGATGTCTTCACGGGGGAAAGAAGGAAGGTCAGGAAGGAGGATAACAGGAGGACCGGCATTCTGGTAGATGCCTTGCCCAACATAGACTTCGCAATGGACCTGGGCACGCCCTCAGACGTCACAGCCACCCTGGCGGACATCCACGCCTTCGAGGCTCTCTTGTCCAACACAACGAAACCCATCACGGCCTGGGGATTTGACGTCAGCGGTTACCAAACCATCATTGACATGTGCGTGGCTGTGGCAGGCAGCCTGGAGGACTTGAGGCAGAACCCCTTTGTGTGTCTTTACTCTGAGCCCAGTTCCCCTCTGCAGCACAGCGAAGAGGCCATCTCCAAGCTCCTGTTCATGGCGGGCCAAGGCCTGCCTGCGGTCTACACCCCCTGCGTGATGGCGGGCGGCACGGCCCCGGCCACCATGGCAGGAACGCTGGTGATAGCGAACTCCGAATGCATGGTAGGGGTTGTTGCCTCCCAGCTGAAGAGAGAGGGTGCCCCCGTCATCGTAGGCGGAGTCGTGACCATCATGGACATGGGCAGCACCGTTTTCAGCTACGGCGCTCCCGAACTCAGCCTGCTTCAAGCGGGGCTCACTGAGCTGGCCCACTACAATGGCCTCCCGGTGTTCGGGACCGCGGGTTGCACCGATTCGAAGGGCCTTGACCAGCAGGCAGCTATAGAGGGTGCGCTGTCCATCATGATGGCTGCCGAATCCGGAGCCAATCTCATTCATGATGTGGGTTACTCCGAGTACGGATCTACGGGGTCCCAGCTGCAGATGGTGATGGCCAACGACATAATCGGCTATGTGAAGCGAGTTATAAGGGGCATCAGGGTAGACCAGAATGCCCTGGCTGTGAACGTCATCGAAGCCGTGGGACCAGGAGGCCACTTCCTTGCAGAGCCTCACACCCTGGCTCACTTCAGGACTGAGACCACAAACCTGGACCTGGTAGACCGGCGGCGCTACGATGACTGGAAGGCCAGGGGCGAACTGAGCATGGGAGACAGGGTGAGGGAAAGGGCCAGGCAGATCCTGGAGACCCACAAACCCAAGCCCTTGGAGAAGGAAGCCCGCTCCAAGATTGACCAGATCATCCAGGATGCGGAGAACAGGGTAGGAAAATAACGGAAGGAGGAGGATCTTTGAGATGGCGTTTTTCGAGGAGATCGCGTCAGCGGTAATCGCGGGGGATCCCGCCAAGTCGCAGGAACTGGTAAGGAAGGCCCTGGATGGGGGTGCCAAGCCCCTGGACATCGTGGATCAGGGTCTCATGGCAGGCATGAACGTGGTGGGTGAGAGGTTCAAAAGGTGCGACATGTTCGTGCCTGAGGTCCTGATGGCGGCCAAGGCCATGAACATGGGCCTTGACCTGGTCAAGCCTCACCTGGACTCCGCTAGCAGGGCAGGAACCGGGACGGTGGTCATCGGGACGGTCAAGGGGGACCTCCACGACATCGGGAAGAACCTCGTGGCCATGCTCCTTGAGTCCAAGGGCCTGAACGTGGTGAACCTGGGGGTGGACGTTTCGGCGGAGACCTTCGTGAATGCCGTGAAGCAGCACTCCCCTCAGATCGTGGGGATGTCCGCGCTCCTGACCACGACCATGCTTGTTATGAAGGATGTCATCGACGCGCTCAAGGAGGCAAACCTCAGAGACAGTGTCAAGGTCATGATCGGCGGCGCCCCGGTAACCCAGGACTTCGCCACGGAGATCGGCGCTGATGGCTACGCCCCGGATGCCGTGACCGCCACCGACCTGGCCAAGGGCTTGCTGGGCTAAGGGGAGGATAGCATGATGAGATCTAACTACAAGGTCAACGCGAGTGCCCAGTTCCAGGTCCTGTCCATTGACCAGGTGGAGGAAATCCACCGGGCAAGCCTGGAGGTCCTGGAGCGTGTGGGCGTAGAGGTCTACTACGATGAAGCCCTGGCACTCCTGAAGGCGGCTGGGGCCCATGTAAAGGGTAACCGGGCCAGGATCCCCTCATCACTGGTGGAGAAGGCTCTCAGGACGGCCCCATCCAGGGTTACACTGTCCACAAGGGATGGCAAGCGCAGTGTCCGCCTGGAGGCCCACAACATCTACTTCGGCACTGGGTCCGACTGCCCGTTCATACTGGACAGCTACACTGGCGTGCGGAGGAAGGTCACCAAGGACGATGTGTGCAAGGCGGCGACGATCTGTGACGCCCTGCCCAACATCGACTTCGTCATGTCGCTAGGCCTTGTCTCCGACGTCCCCTCCCTGTCCTCGGACAGGCACCAGTTCGAGGCCATGCTCATGAACACGGTGAAGCCCATCGTGTTCACCGCTCACGATCTGGAAGGCTACAACGATATCGTGGACATGGCGGCGGCATCAGTGGGAGGCCTGGAAGAGCTGCAGGCGAATCCTACGATATGCCTGTACACTGAGCCCATATCCCCGCTGAAGCATGCCAAGGAATCCGTCACCAAGCTGCTCAGGACGGCCCAGATGCGCATTCCGGTAGTTTACACCCCGTGTGTCATGGCTGGGGCCACTGTCCCGGCAACCCTGGCGGGTGCCCTGGTGACAGGGAACGCTGAGAGCCTGAGCGGTATGGTTATCCACCAGCTGAAGAACCCGGGGGCCCCCTTCATCATTGGCGGTGTCTACACCATAATGGATATGCAGTCAACCATCTTCTCCTATGGAGCGCCGGAGTTCACCCTGCTCCACGCTGCATTCGCTGACCTGAGCCACTACTACAGGAAGCCAATATTCAGCACGGCCGGTTGCACTGACTCCAAGATCGTAGATGAGCAGGCCGCCATAGAGGCTGCCCTCTCGTGCCTCGTCGCGGCTCAGTCCGGGGCCAACCTCATCCATGACGTCGGTTACATTGAGTATGGGAGCACAGGCTCCTACGAGATGCTGGTGATGTCCGACGAGATCATAGGCATGGTCAAGAGGATCGTCCGGGGTATAGAGGTGAACGATGACACCCTGGCAGTGGATGTAATAGACCGCGTGGGGCCGGGAGGCCACTTCCTCAGCGAGGAGCACACACTGCGCCACTTCAAGAACCAAACCTGGTTCCCGCGGCTCATCGACAGGAACCGCTATGACCAGTGGGCCGCCATGGGCGCAACCACGATGGGAGAGCGCACCAAGGCCAAGGTGCAGGAGATCCTGGCCACACATAAGCCCCTTGCTGTGCCAGACGCAGGTCTTAAGGCCATAGAAGGCATAGTCTCCAGGGCCGACGCGAAGTACAAGGAGTAGTCCCTGGTAGCCAGGAAGGGACGCTCGCCAGGGCGTCCCTTCCAACCTAGCAGCCTTCTCATGATGTCACCCGCTATTGCCCAGGGATTTTGGGGGTTCTTGCCAATGGGGATCAGTGTCAGCGATTGCCTGGGGATAGGAGGCCTCAGGGAGGCCAAGGTCATAGCCGGCCAGGGGGGGCTCGACCGCATGGTGACCGCGGTGGACCTCATCGACGTGCCTGACGCCGCCTTGTGGTTCAGGCCAGGGGCGCTGGTCGTCAGCACCCTGTATGTGCTGAAGGATAATCCCAAGGCCCAAGTGAAGATGCTGGAGGACCTGGTGGATGCGGGGTGCTCAGGCCTTGTGGTGTTCTCCCCCGAGCGTTACCTGGATGCCTTGGATGAAGGCCTGGTTCACAGGGCTGACGAGACGGACTTCCCCTTGTTGACCATGCCTGACATGTCATATGTTGATGTAATCGTTCCAGTGCTCAGCGCCATCTTGGATAAGAAGGTCGCGGATCTGGAGTACTCCCAGATGGTTCACAGGCAGATGACGGACATCATCCTCCGCGGGGACGGCTACCAGCAAATTGTGGAAGCCCTCAGCGAGATGCTGAGGTACCCCGTGGAGTTATTAGACGCGAACCTCGTCCCCGTGAGCCGGTCAGGCGATTTTCCCGTTCCCAAAGCGCCGCCACCCCCTGCGGGGGTGATCAGCGATGTCAGGAGGAGCGGGCACCCCTGTTACTACCGGCCGGTGGAGGGCGATGAGGCACCCAAGGGGCACCTCCTTTTCCCGGTGACAGCGGGCGGCCGTTTCCACGGCCTCTTCATTGTCTCAGGGCTTGAGGACACCCTTGACCCCCTCTACACGGTGCCCCTGGAGGCTGCCGGCACCGCGGTATCCCTGGAGCACATGAAGGACGAGGCCATACGCGAGGGTGAGCGCAGGGCAGCCCGGGACCTGTTTGATGAGATACTCTCAGGGAATGTAAGCGGGCCTGTGCTTGACAGGGCCAGGGCCTTGGGTGTGGACCTCAGCGGGAGGCGAGCGGTGGTCGTGGTGGAGGCAGTGCCCTCTGAGAACGGAAGACACAGGTATCCAGCATTGTCCCCCGCGGCCCCCTGGGAGAGAATCGATTCCATAGTGAGGCTTGAGTGCCCTCAGAACGCCTCAACGCTGAAGAGAGACAGGGTTATCGCCTTCCTCAAGGTGAATGGGGCCTCTGGGGTAAGACCCCTGGCCCAGCGGCTGGAGCAGCGCCTTGCGGATGGGCTAGGGCCCCATGCCTTCGCGGCGGGCATGAGCCCTGTGGTCTTTACTGAGGAGCAGTTGTCCGAGGCATTCCAGCAGGCTGAGAGGGCACTGGAAATCGGCCTGCGGCTGAGGGGGAGGGGCTCCGTGGCGCTCTATGATGACCTCCAGGCCTTCCACGTCCTGGAGCGTCATGTCCCAAGGGAGGAGAGGGAAGCCCTCTACCAGGGGGCCTTCGGACCGCTCCTCGGGAAGGATGCTGAAGACGGAGGCGTGCTTGCCGAAACCCTGGAGGAGTATCTCCTTTCCGGCTGCCGGGCTTCGGCCACCGCTTCCCGCCTGTACATTCACCGCAACTCCCTCCGGTATCGCCTGAAGAAGATAGAGTCCATACTCGGGCACGACTTCCTGGGCGAGGAAAAGAGGGTCCTCTACTACCTGGCTGCGGTATCTCATCGCCTCTCCCAGTAGACACAGGCCGCCTGCAGGTGCCAGCATCTTGTGCGTCTTGCACCAACGGCCCCGCAATCGTTGGAATTCCCGCACAAAGGAAGCCAGTCCCTTTACTAGAAGACTAGAGGCGAAGGCCATACTCGCCATACCCCCGTGCCCTTTACGGTCCCACCTTGATCGGAGAATGATGTCACCCATTCATCCATATTGCACAGTGGCCCGGCTGTCGTGCCATGGAAAGGGACCCTCCACAGGGCCTCAGCAAGGATGCGGGCAAGGATGCTGCACCTTTGAGCCAAGCACCCGCTATCATCTCAGGTGACGAAGGGGGCGGTCATCAAGAAGAAAAGGTAAGAAAGGGTCACTGGAGATCCCGATTTCCAATGCCAGAAGGGAGGTTTCGAAGTGGCAGAGGTTGGTATGTTTGTCAGGAAGGCCAGCGGCCTAGTCAGAGCCTGGTCGGTTTTCGATGCCTTCATCTACGCCTTCTTCTCCATCAACCTCATCACGCTGGGCCTGTACATCTTCTCCTTCGCCCCCTTCATTCCCGAGGGACACCTGGTTATCGCTATCATCATCAGCGCCGTCTTCATACTCTTCGAGATAGTGGTATACGCGATGCTGATATCGGCCATGCCCAGGGCGGGCGGGGACTACGTGTGGCAGAGCAGGATGCTGGGAGGAGGCATCGGCTTTGTGCTGGCAGCCACGGGCTGGTGGTTCATCCTCTGGCACTGGGTGCCCCTGTATGCTTCAATGCTGGCCTACGAGGTTGTTGTGCCCCTGCTAACCATCATAGCGGGCTGGACCGGTTCAAAAGGCCTCCTGGGAACGGCCCTGTGGTTCATGGACGTTAACGGGCTCTTCCTGACGTGTCTTATGGTAATCGGCCTGGCCTTCGTCTACGTGGGGCTGGGAATGAAGTGGTATGCCCGGATCCAGAAGACGTGCTTCTACATAGCCATGGTGGGGCTGGCCACAGTGTTCATAGTGCTCCTGGCCTCCAGCAACAGCTCCTTCATGGCGTCCTTCAACTCCATGACAGCCAGCCTCTTCGGTGCGGAAGGGGATGTCTACTCCAGCATCATATCCCAGGCGGCACAGGAGGGCTACACGCCTGTGGCCTGGGGGGCCATGCCCATCTGGGCTAGCATGCCCCTGATACCAATGGTGGTGTTCTTCAACATGTGGCCAAACTGGGGGGCCACCCTCTACGGCGAGGTCAGGGGAGCCAGCGACTTCCGGCGGAACTTCAGCGGGATGGCACTGGCCTTGCTCGTCACCACCGTCCTGGCGGTCATCTTCCTTGCCCTCATCGCCAAGACCATCGGCTGGGACTTCTACCACGCGGCTAACTGGACCTTCTGGTCAGGCAGTTCACCGCTGCCGGTGTTCCCTTATCCTGGGCTCCTGGCAGCCTTCCTCACCCAGAACCCACTGCTCCAGGTATGGATAATCATTACCATGAGCGCGTGGTTCTTCGGGTGGGCAGGCACCGTGTTCCTGTCCTCAACGCGCATGATCTTCGCAGCGGCATTTGACAGGGTGCTCCCTGAGTGGGTGGCACAGGTTACCCCTAAGCAGAGGGTTCCCTTCAACGCCCTGCTGCTCCTGGCCATACCCTCCATCATCACCAGCGCCCTTTACTGCTACACCCCGAACTTCGCCACCTATACCCTGGACGCCACAGTGGTGATAGCCATCATGTACCTCGGGACAACCGTTGCCGCTATACTGCTCCCGTACAGGGACCCGCAGCTATACGGATCGTCCCCGGTAGCCCGGTACACCATCTTCGGGCTCCCCTGGATCGTGGTGGCGGGAGTGATCTTCATCATCTTCCTGGGATACAACCTTTACATGTGGATAGTCGACCCCGTGTACGGCGTAAACCATCCCACGTCAGCGGTTTACATGGTGATACTCTACCTTGTCGCTATTGGGCTGTACGTGGGCTCCAAGTGGTACCGCCGGAAGCAGGGCATCGACCTGGATATGGTGTACAAGAACATTCCCGTGGAGTAAAGGGATAGGAGGCCCGGTATGACCAGGATATTCTTCGCGACGGATGTCCACGGGTCAGAGGTCTGCTGGAGGAAGATGATCAACGCAGGCAAGTTCTACGAGGCAGACGTGCTGGTCCTGGGTGGGGACATGACGGGGAAGGCCTTGGTACCCATCATGCAGGAGGGGAACATCTTCAAGGTGTCTTTCCTGGAACAGGAGTTGACCGCCACGGAAAAGGACCTCCCCGGTATTGAGAGGATGATCTCCGACAGGGGGTACTACCCTCTCAGGGTGGACGAGGAGATGGTGGAGGCGCTCAACCAGGACAAGGAACTGGTGGAGAGGACATTCACCGGCCACGTCCTGGAGACGGCGGAGCGCTGGATGCGGTATGCGGATGAACGCCTGTCCCAGTGGGGGATCCCCTGCTATGTGTGCCCAGGCAACGACGACATGTTCGAGATAGACGAGGTGATCGACCGGGCCTCCCATGTTCACCTGTGTGAGGGAAAGGCAATTGAACTGGACAAGGACTGGACCATGGTGAGCACCGGGTGGTCGAACCCCACGCCTTGGGATACCTTCCGAGAGTGCTCTGAGGAGGATCTCCTGGTGAAGCTCGAGGAAGCGATGGCCTTGGCGCCGGGCATGGACAGGACCGTGTTCAACTTCCACGTGCCCCCCTTTGGGTCAAGCCTGGATGAGGCCCCGGAACTCGACAGGGACCTGAGGCCGAAGTTTGCCGGGCGCTCGCTGGTTCCCGTGGGCAGCCACTCCGTGATGGAGGTGGTGAAGAAGTACCAGCCCCCGCTTGGCCTTTTCGGCCACATCCACGAATCCAAGGGTGTCAAGCGGATCGGCAAGACCATCTGCATGAACCCCGGGAGCATGTACGAGCAAGGCGTGCTCCTGGGGTGCCTGGTGGACCTGGACAAGAACGGCGTCAAGAAGTACGTGCTTACCTCAGGTTAGAAGAACTCACGGAGGTGGCCCAAATTGGTTCAGTACTGGGAATCGCCTACAGCGATCAAGCACGGGCCTGGAGCCCTGGAAATCCTGGGGGCCGAGGTTAGGCGAATCGGGGGATCCAAGCCCCTCATTGTAACAGACAGGGGGGTCATCTCCGCGGGCCTCCTGGACAAGGTCACGGCAGTCTTGGACAGGGAGGGCCTGCCCTATGCCGTCTTCGACGCGGTGGTGGGAAACCCGCCTGCCACCCTGGTGGGGGAGGGCACTGGGGCCTATTTGTCCAACGGCTGTGACTCCATGGTGGCCGTGGGGGGCGGGAGTTCCATGGATACTGCCAAGGCCATCGGGGTGGAGGTCGCTCATGACGGTCAGATACTGGATTACGAGTTCGGCAAGACGGAGATCACCAAGAGGATCCCACCCCTTGTGTGCGTTCCCACCACCTCAGGCACAGGGAGCGAGGCCACACTCTGGTCGGTCATCACCGACCCAGACAGGAGGATCAAGTTCAACGTAGGGGGCACCCCTCTCATCGCAGCCAGCGTAGCCTTGATAGACCCCTTGCTGACCGTGTCAATGCCCCCGCGCTTGACGGCTTGGACCGGAATGGATGCCCTCAGCCACGCTATTGAGTGTTACACCTGTGCGTACTCCCAGCCGGTGACCGATGCCGTGGCCCTGCTATGCATAGAGTACGTGGGAAAGTACCTGAGGCGAGCCTTTGCCAACGGCGAGGATATCGAGGCAAGGCATAAAATGTGTCTTGCGGCCACACTAGGGGGCATGGCCTACGGGGTGGACAGCGCCGGTGCCGTGCATGCCATGGCGCAGACCTTTGGGGGCTTTCATGACGTGCACCACGGCTATCTCACCGCCGTCATGCTTTCCCCGGTCATGGAATTCAACTGGATGGGCTGGCCCGAGAAGTTCGCCCGCATAGCGCAGGCCCTGGGAGAGAACGTGCACGGGCTTAGGCTGGAGGAGGCTGCGAGACTCTCATACAAGGCCGTGGCGGAACTGGCCCGGGACCTTGAGATCCAGCCCATCAGGAGCACCGGGATGACCCAGGATGACATACCTGAGCTGGCCCGGCTGGCCTTCGAGGACCCCCAGACCGTGGGCAACCCCAGGATAGTGGACTACGATGGATACGTTCGCCTGTACACCAGGCTCTACAACGAGGCCTAGGGGGTGCCGCTATGAGGAGGCTGGTGGCCCGGGAGGACCTCTGCACAGGCTGCGGCACATGCCAGGCCATGTGCTCCCAGAGGGGTGATGCACCTGGCGTAAACCCCCGCTGGGCGGTGCTGAGGGTGAAGACGGCCAGGGAAGGCCTATCATGTAGCGTTGTCCTCTGCCGGCAGTGCGAGAACGCCTGGTGTGCCAAGGTGTGTGACCAAGGGGCCATCAAGATGGATCCCGGCGGGCCCTGGCTTGTGGACCCGGGGGCCTGCACCGGGTGTGGCGAGTGCGTTAAAGAGTGCCCCTATGGTGCCATGTTCCTAGGCGAGGCTGGGACAGCGGACAAGTGTGACCTGTGCGGGGGGCACCCCCTGTGTGCCGCCAGCTGCCCCGTGGGCGCCTTAGCGCTGGTAGAGGAGACCGTTCTAGTACGGGGGGGAAATGACCTTGGGCGGTCTTGAGGCCAGGATACTGCAGGTCGATCTTACTGGCGGGACCACGAGCTCTGAGACCCTCCGAGGGGATCTCCTGGGCTCATACGTGGGCGGGAAGGGACTTGGGGCGAGGCTGCTCTATGATCTGGTACCGCCAGGGAGCGATCCTTTGGGTCCTGAGAACGTTCTCATGTTCCTAGCGGGGCCTCTCACGGGCACCGTAGCCCCCTCCATGAGGGGGTGTGTCGTGGCCCAGTCACCCCTCACCCGGACCTTCTGCGATTCCTACCACGGGGGGTCCTTCGCCCAGGAGATACGTTACGCAGGCTACTATGGCCTCCTGGTGCGGGGCAAGGCCTCCGGCCCCGTGTGCATTGTCATAGAAGACGGCAACGTATCCTTAAGGGATGCCCGGGGGCTCTGGGGAATGGACACCTTTGAGACGAACAGCGCTGTCAAGGCCATGCTGGGGGATGACTCCTTCAAGGTGGCCTGCATAGGCCCTGCCGGTGAAAAGCGGGTGCGGTTCGCCATGGTCAGCTGCGAGTACAACAGGCACGCCGGCCGGGGAGGACTGGGCGCGGTGATGGGATCCAAGTTCCTCAAGGCCGTGGCCATCAAGGGCACCCAGAGGGTAGGGTCAAAGCGCCCCAGGGCCTTCATGGAGGCGGTCAGGCAGGCCTGGAAGGAAATCGCGGACTCCGGCTATGCCAGGGCCTTCAGGGTGGACGGGACACCGGGTTCGGTCCCCTATGCCAACGCGGAGGGGCTGCTCCCCTCCAGGAACTACCAAGGGGGCACATTCCCTGGCGCCTCCGGCGTTGACCAGGAAGCGCAGCGCAAGGCCATCTGGCTGAGGGATACAGCCTGTGCCTTCTGCCCCATCGCCTGCGGCAAGGTAGGGGTTATACGGGAGGGGCCCGGGCGGGGCGCCGTTACGGATGTGGTGGAGTACGAGACCGCAGCCATGCTCGGGGCCAACCTGGGCATCTCGGACATTCACCGCCTGGCCTACGCTGTGCGGCTCTGTGATGGACTGGGGCTGGATGGCATGTCCACCGGCGGGGTGATTGGCTTCGCCATGGAGGCACAGGAGAAGGGTCTCTTGCCGGATGCCCTGGTCAAGCCGGGGCTGGCCTTCGGGGACACCCAGGGCACGCTGGAACTCATAAAGGACATTGCCCACCGCAGGACCCCCCTGGGGGATCTCCTTGCCGAGGGGGTAATGCGGGCTTCGGAGGAAACCGCCCTGGGAGAACTGGCGGTGCACGTGAAGGGCCTGGAGTGCCCAGCATGGGGTCCCAGGGGCGCCCCGGGAATGGGGCTGGCCCTGATGACCGCTGACAGGGGGGGCTGTCACCAGAGGGCATTCCCCATATCCTATGAGGTGGGTGGGGAAGAGTACCGGGGGAAGAACCTGGATAGGCTCTCGGTGGAGGGAAAGGCTGCCCTTGTGGCGGGATTGCAGGACTACCTGGCAGCCTTGGACACCCTGGTGAAGTGTGACTTTGGCCAGTACTCGGTGTCTGAGGCTACATACAGGGCCATGCTCTCTGCCGCCACCGGCCAGGATTGGACCGGTGAAGACCTCATCCGGCTGGGGGAGAGGGTGTGGAACGTGACCCGCCTCTTCAACGTGGCCAATGGGTTTAGGAGGGAACAGGACTCCCTCCCACGCCGGTTCTCGGCGGAGCGCCTTCCGGACGGGCCCGCCCAGGGGCACCGGATAACCCCCGAGGAACAGGGTGCCATGCTTGACGAGTACTATGAGGTGCGGGGCTGGGATTCAGAGGGAAGGCCCCTGGAGGCAACCCTGGACCGGTTGGGGATTCAACGCGGCGGCGCGGCTTGACACTGACCCTAGACGACCGCAGGCTCCATAATGAGTTCGCCCTTGGCGAAGCGCTCCTCGCTCATGGTTTTGGCGGGGAGCGTTGTCTCCTCTCCCACCACCATCTGGGACACGATCTCTCCGATCATGGGGGAGAACATGAACCCCTTGCCGCAGCCCAGTGCGGTGTAGTAGCCCCTGAGGCGAGGGGATGGGCCGATTATTGGCTGCCCATCCGGGGAGATCCCGTAGTGGCCCGCCCACTGCCGGACGACCCTGAGAGAACCCAAGAGCGGCATGAGCTGGACCGCCTTCCGGGCCATCGAGGTAACGAAATCCAGGCTGCTCTTGTAGTTTATCCCCGCGGGTTCGCAGGGATTGCCGAAGCCCATCAGGAAGGATCCGTTGGGGGACTGCTGGCAGTATGACTTGTGATAGAACGACATCACCATGGGGCCAAGCAGGGGTTCCACCTGCTCGGTCACAAGGATCTGGTGTCTCTCCGGCTTCACCGGGTGGTTGAGTCCAGCCAGGGCTCCCAGTGAGGCAGCATAGGCTTCGGTGGCGTTGATTACGACGGGGGTGTCGATAACCCCGTTGTTGGTCTTGACTGAGGTTACCCGCCCGCCCTGGGATGTTATTGATATAACCTCGGTGAACCTTCTCAGCGTGGCTCCCAGGCGGGCTGCGGCCTTGGCGTAAAAGAGGGTGACCTTGAAGGGATCGACGAAGCCGTCCTCAGGGCAGAAGGTGGCCAGGGAGACATCAGTAGTGTTCAGGAATGGAACGATGGCTCCAGCGTCACAGCCAGTGAGCACCTCCACAGGTATGCCCAGGCTCCTCTGGAGTTGCACGTTCAACGCAAGCTGGCGGGCTTCGCTTTCTGTATGGCCCAGCAAGAGGTAGCCGCTTTGCCTGAAGTCAATGCTCTCGGGCCACACCTCCTCGCTGAACCCCTTGAACCTTTCTACGCTGCCCATTCCCATGAGGCAGTTGATCCTGGTGCCCCACTGCTGCCGTATCCCCGCCGCGCACCGTCCCGTGGAGCCTGCATTGAGGTAGCTCTTCTCCAGGATGACGACCTTCCTGACCCCCCTGCGGGCCAGGTTGTATGCTACAGAACAGCCGACAGACCCTCCTCCTATCACCACGGCATCTGCCGTCTCGTGCACGCCAGATCCCTCCCAGCGTGAATCTTCTAGGGCAGCCAGTGGAAACCTCCAGGCAGGGTGAAGGAGGCGCCCCGTTTCTACGGAATCTACCCTCAATGTGGAGGATTCTCCAAAGGGACCTGGTTTCCGGTGCAAGAAGCCACATGCAGTAATATGCCGGTGATCCGGGGTTACGTACGGCCAGGGGGGATAGTCAAGTGAGTGTTGAGGTGCTGGCTTGCCAGACAGTCAAGGACGAGATGGAGCGCTTGGTGGGAGCAGGGATAAAGAGAGAGTATCTCCCGTATGGCCTTCACAGGACCCCCGAGATGCTGAGGGATGAGCTGAAAGAGCGGCTCAGGAGCATCGACGCGGCCACGGTGATCCTGGGCTATGGCCTGTGTTCCAACGGTGTGGTGGGCCTTTGCCCGAAAAGGGGCCAGCGCTTGGTGATACCCCGTGTCCACGACTGCATAAGCCTTCTAATGGGTTCGCGCCAGGCATACTACGCCGAGTTCGGCAAGTGCCCTGGCACGGTGTACCTCTCCAAGGGGTGGATAGACTGCAAGGGAGATCCCCTTTCCGAATACCAGGGTTACTGTGAGAAGCATGGCGAAGACACGGCCAAGTGGGTGATAGAGGAGGAGTACAAGAACTACACCCGGCTTTGCCTGATCGACACAGGGGTTGGCGACCTGGAGGAATACCGCAAGTACTCCAGGGACGTAGCGGCCTTCCTGAACCTCCCCCTGGAGGAGATTAAGGGACTTGATACCTACTTCAAGAGGCTTCTGGATGATTCCCTGTGGGATCACGACTTCCTGGTTATCGAACACCCCGGGGAGGTCCGGCAGGCAATGTTCCTTTAGTCTCCGGCGGTCTTGTGCCTCAGCCTGGTCTATCCAGGAGCAGCCAGGCCCCAGAGGCTAGCAGCACAAGGCCAAGACCCTTCATCCACGATAAGGGGATCCTATTCAGCCCGAGGAGACCGAAGTGGTCAATGAGCGTCGCTGTGAGTACCTGGCCCACGATGATGGCCGTAGTGGCAGGCGCAACCCCAAGCCTTGGTATGCTGGACGCGACCCCGAAGACTATAGGGCCAGAGAGGAGACCCCCGAGGTAGAGGTACCATGGGGCAGCACCCAGTTTCCCAAGAGAACCGGGCTCAAGGCCCAGGGCGAAGCGGGGAATGCCTACGCCGGTGACACCTATCAGGAGAACCAGGAAGGTGGTGGTCCAAACGCCTATCACCTTGGACAGGGCACCATTCAGGGAGCCCTGGATTGCCATGGCCACACCCGAAAGGGCGGCGGCGATACCCGCCAGGATCATCTTGGGCCCTCCCTTCTCATTACCTCTGTAATCTAACCCGTTCTCCCTCCCGGAATGCCTGAGGACCCGGACAAGGGACTAGCCTGGATTTCACGCATACAGTCTGTTCTAGCTTTCTGTGGACGGCAGCCCAGTTACAGATTGTTTGCCGCCAGCTTTCGTTAGGCGTCGGTCGTATATCACCAGACATACTCACCTTACTATTCTGCGGCGGGTACCGTTGTCCCCACATCCCCCGTTCCGCATTTCCCTGCTTGAGAGTATTGCGGTATCAGGGTTGCTCTGCTAGTCGCCCCCTTGACTGGACGTATTATAAAGGGGGTATCCACTTTCCTCTCGTATATGTGTGTTACTCTTCAGATCCGTGAGTTAGGTGCGGTCTGCCACCGGCGAGCTGGCGATATGGAGTCGGAGAGGTCTGCACGGATTGTTGGAGTAGCCGGTAAAACAAGAGACCGCGAGCTTTGGACGTGCGCCGATTGAACCGGATGTGTACTCGTCGAGGTAGTAGTCGAGATGCTCGCTCTCCGACAGCTCCGTGATGCGTGCCCAGCAGCCACCGTTTGAGGAGAGATGCTACACGGTGCACTCCGGGCATCGCCACGTGTGCAGGGTCCCAGGAGGCGGACATAATGGTCTTCTCGTGGGTGTAGCCGTACCGAGACAACATCGCATAGCCCTGCCAACCATCGGTCAGGACGACGGACTCCGGCACGATGACATCTCTCACGAAAGGCACCAGGCTGTGAACAGAGACGTGGGACTTGTCTAAACCTGACCCGCCCGAAGCACTTGAGCTCACGGACCTCGATGGCTGCGACGACGATCGCTTTCGCCAACGTAGGTTTCGTCGACCGCATGCCCGTCCGCTCAAGTGGTCCCGCCCAGGGCGTACCATCGCGCGTCGCATCTTGTGCAGCCAACTCCATGCCGTCTGGTAGCTTCCGAAGCCAAGAATGCGCTTGAGACCGAGAGCGTTGCCACCGTTCTTCTGGCTCGTCACGTACCACATCGTCTGGAACCAGACGCGCAACGGCTTCCGAGTACCTTCGAGGACCGTGCCCGCAATCACTGAAGTCTGGTGCTGGCACGCGGCGCATTGCAGCTGTTGGCGCGCCGTGGACCATATGCTGAAGTACCATACCCACTACCAGGACCTCAGCCCCGACTACGGTCCCGCAAAGCTCCTGCACCACCGCCCTTACCTTCCGCGTAGACACACCGCTTACCACCATCTCCACCATGGCGAGAAACAGCGCCTGCTCGCTCCTTTGTTACCTTACAGAAAGGTCCGGCGAAAAATGACCGCTTCTTACCCTCGGTGGGCCGTTGCAGCCTGAACTCTTTGCTCATTTGCTCTCAGCCTGCATAACCGTCCAAAATGTCACCCATGCTGGCCTAACTCGATAGTCATCATAAGTTATCGCGTTACCTCGGAGGAAGTAACGTGATCCCTCTTCAGTAATTCTCGTAGCAGTAGTTGTTGATGCCGCACGGCGCAACACCTCCGGAAAGTCCGGCCGGAGGAGATAGAGATGGATGTCCTTGGCCGGCCGAGGTGTGCTGGCGGTCGTTGCGACTGCGACCCGGGCTCCCTGGGCCTAACCCGGCTCTCAGGTGGACATACTTGGGAATAGGGGAGTTGTTGCCAATGCCAGGAACCAGACGACCATATCCGCCGGAGTTCGGGACGGAAGCTGTCCGCTTGGTACGCGAGAGTGGGGAGAGCATCACCCAGACCGCCAAAAACTTGGACATATCCCATGAGTCGCTCCGGTGCTGGGCGCGGCATCAGGAGACCGATGCGGGCCTGCGGGAAGGGTTGATCACCTCCGGGTGCGCAAAGCTGCACCGCTTGCGCCAGGAGACCCTCATCCTGCGACAGGAGCGCGAGATCCTAGAAAAGGCCGCCGCCCGACCCCGGGCGGGAGGATCCTGGTTTCCATTCTTGCACCATAGCCCAAGTTTCAAGGCGTACCCGGCCCCCACGCAAAAAGTTTGCCCAGTTCCCGACAGCTAGAATGTCCAAAAGAAGGAACGTAGCTGGGCTTACCGAATTTCTACCTTGCCCGGGGCACATCCCGTGATGGTGCCGGGGGCTATGGCGGACAAGAATATGCGACGGTCTCGTCGAGCCGCTCCCGCCATGGCGCAGACGACGTGCTCCTCCTATCCTGGACGGGCGGCCGACCCGGGCGCCATGGCCAGGGCAGCGAGTCGTACATGCGATGCGGTCGAAGTGGTGGAGCCCCCAGCGACGGCGCCCCGCCACGGGCTGATCTGCTGGCGGGTGGTGGCTGGATCGCTGTGCCTGGTAGGCGCGAAGCCCGAGCCCGGTTGCGGGGCTGGATGGCCGTAGACTCCGGTGGCTGGAGGGAACCCCCGGCGGGGCGCGGTGCCGCCAAGCCTGATTCCGGAATAACCGGGAGGATGGGTGTCATGGACGATAAGCCGAGCGTATCGGTGATAATGGGCAGCCGGTCGGACTGGGAGGTCATGAAGGAAGCCTGTTCGGTGCTGGCCGAGCTCGAGATTCCTTTCGAGAAGCGGATCGTATCCGCCCATCGCACGCCCGAGGAGATGTTCGCTTTCGCCAGCGAAGCAGCGGGCCGGGGCATCAAGGTGATCATTGCCGGCGCGGGCGGGGCGGCCCACTTGCCCGGGATGGTGGCGTCGCGCACGCTCCTGCCCGTGATCGGCGTGCCGGTGCCTTCGACTGACCTGCGGGGACTCGACTCGCTGCTTTCGATTGTGCAGATGCCGGCCGGGGTGCCGGTGGCCACGGTCGCGATCGGCGCCGCCGGGGCCAAGAACGCGGCCTTGCTGGCGGCGCAGATCCTGGCCCTCCACGATGAGCGCCTTGTCGGTCGTCTGCGCTCGCGCCGCGAGCAAGCGGCCCAAGCAGTGCGTGATGCCAGAGAGTGGCGGTGATGGCTCGACAGCCGGTCCTGCCGGGGAGCACCATCGGCATCCTGGGCGGTGGGCAACTGGGCCGGATGATCGCCCTCGAAGCTAGGCGCATGGGATACGATGTGGTCTGCCTCGACCCCACCCCCAACTCGCCCTGTGGCCAGATCGCCCGCGAGCAGATAGTCGCCCCGTTCCACGACGTGGAGGCCGCCCGCCGCCTGGGACGGGCTTCCGACCTCATCGTATACGAGTTCGAGAACATCCCTTTCCAGGTTGTCGAGGCCCTGGAGCACGAGTTCTGGTTGCCCCAGGGGAGCCGCATCCTCCGGGTATCCCAGCATCGCGGCCGCGAGAAGACGGTCCTGGTGGGGGCTGGCTTCCCCGTGGTCCCCTTTCGCCTCGTCCGGGATGCGGCCGGACTCCGCCGCGCCGTGCATGAACTGGAGCTTCCTTGCGTGCTTAAGACCTGTGCCGGCGGATACGACGGCAAGGGGCAGATGGTTCTGAACGCCCCTGCCGACCTGGAGGCGGCAGCTGCCCAGCTGGATAAGGTGCCTCCCTTGACCGGGGAGTGGATGGTTGAAAAGTTCGTCTGCTTTTTGTGCGAAGCTTCCATTATAGTCGCGCGGCAGGAAACTGGTCAAACGGTGACGTATCCCATAGGGGAGAATGCGCATCGCGCAAACATCCTGCACAGTACGGTCGTCCCTGCTCGCATCGAACCCGCCCTGCAGGCGGAAGCGGAGGCACTCGGCGCGGACCTCGCCGATGCGCTGGGACTGGTAGGTTTGATGGCCATCGAGTTATTCGTGACTGCAAAAGGACTGGTCGTGAACGAACTGGCGCCGCGCCCGCATAATTCCGGTCATTACACGTGGGATGCCAGTGCCACTTCTCAGTTCGAGCAGTTGATCCGGGCGACCAGCGGACTTCCGCTCGGGTCAACCCGGCTTCTGACCCCGGCAGTGATGGTGAATGTCCTGGGGGAGCAGGTTCCCGCAGTCCTGAGGGGGATGCCTCACTTCCCGGACAACGTGAAGGTGCATCTATACGGCAAACAGGGAACACCGGTAGCACGTCGCAAGATGGGACACTTGAACGTGCTGGGCGGCGCCCCGGACGTTGCGTTGCGCTGGGCTGACCGACTTTACCAGGGACAGGCCACCTGAGGCGGGCGGCGTCCACTGGAAGGATGGAGGATGTAAGTGGATAGTTACAGGGTGAAGGCGGGACCGGAGGGGTACTTGCCCCCGGCTGCCGCCTGTGTCGGCATTTGCCTGCCGGAAAGGGGTCATGCGCTCCTTGAGGGAGAGCTCGTCCCGGAGGAACGGGCCCTGGAAGAGATCGCCCGGCGCCTGCTGGCCGCGGGCAATCCCGTGTTCTTCCCCGGCCCGCTGATCCTCTGGGACTGGAAAGAAGGGGTGGCTGAGAAGGCGCGCGCCCTCCAGGTCCTGGCCAGGGAAGTCCGGGCCAAGATCATCCCGATGCCCGACTACCGTCCCAAGTACCCCATGATCAACCCTGCGGTAGAGATCAACCCCAATCACCCCAACCTTACCATCTGGCACAACCACATCGACGTGTGCGTCTTCATCGGGGTGCACTGCCATTACGCGAATGTGGCGCTAAAGATCATCCGCGGAGGGACGGACTGCTATACCATCGCCATTTGCGGCGAAGTGGGACATGAAGACGCCATGATCAGCTTGCGGGACGCCGGCCTGCGAACGCTCGAGCGGTTGACCGCGATGGTGAGGGAAATGAAGCGCAAGGCAGGTGACGTCGGATGATCGAGCAGAGAGTGGCGCTGATGGTCGATGAAGTGTTTCAACCGACCAGGTGCGAAAGCCGCTTCATAACCGGCAGCGAGGCGGTCAAGGAGGCGATCCAGCGGTCCAACATAACCATGGCCATCGCCTACCCGATAACCCCGCAGTCCGAAAGCATGCACCTCGTTGGCGACCTGTACGCCGAAGGTTACATCCCCGACTATTTTCGGGGCGAGAGCGAGTTCGCCGTGATGGGCCAGGTGGCGGGGGCGGCCATGGGTGGCGTGCGGGTGTTCACTGCCACCGGCGGCCCCGGCACCCTGCGGGCTTTCGAGATGTTCCCTTGTTGGGCCGGGATGCGCCTGCCCATCGTCTGTTGCTTCTTCACGCGGGGCGTGAACTCACCCCTGTCCATCCAGCCGGATACCATTGAGATGGCCTTCCTCCTCGACACCGGCATCATCATGCTTCATGCTGAGGGAGCCCAGGATCTGTACGATTTCACGCTGCGGGCTTTCGCCATCGCCGAGCAGACGGACGTACATATCCCCGTGGGCGTGTTTGCCGATGGGTTCTTCGTGACCCACACCCGGGAGATGGTCACCGTCGGACCTCCCGACGTGAAACTGCCGCCGTACGACCCGCACCGGTCGCCGGTGCCGGCCATGGACATGGAGGGCGTGCCCGTCCGCCATATGCGCGATCCCTTCGTGATGAAGAGCAACTTCATCAGCTACGCCGCTCACGCATCCTGGCAACAGGAGATCTTGGCGGCCGTCGAACGCTCCCGCAAGTACGTCCATGAGTATCTCGGGGGACTCCTGGAGACGGAGAACGAGGAGGCCGATATCCTGATCATGGCCGCGGGCACCGCCGTCTCCCAGAGCCGGGAAGCCATCCAGCTGGCACGGGCGCAGGGGATCGACGTGGGCCTGGTGAAGATCAAGTGTCTCCGGCCCTTCCCCACCGAGGAAATCCAACACCTGGCTCGGCGGGCGCGGGCCATCGTCGTGCCCGAGTTCAACCGGGTGGGCTGGCTGGCCCGGGAGATCAAGTCGGTTGTCGAGGACAACAGCCGGGTCGTGGGCGCCCCGCGCGTGTTCGGCGGCATGACCATGCCTAGCGAGATGATATTAGCCCAGTTGCAAGCATGCGTTCCGGCCACACGCTGACTAAGGATGGGATGGGATGTGACCATGACCAAACAGATATTCCGGATAGCCCCGGGCTTCGAGGAGATAATGCCGGAGGAGTATCGGGAACTGGTGACAGACGGTCCCTATGACCGGAGCGTGGGCGTCGCCGACCTGGGTACCTTCAAGGAGTTGCTCGAGGAGCACCCGCTGTGCGCGGGCTGCGGGCTTGCCCTGTCGCTGCGCCTGTTCCTGGCTTCCTTGCCCGCCCCGGCCGACACGGTAGTGGTGGGTTCGACCGGCTGCAGCGCCATCGCCTTCCCACAGGTGGGCCTGCATAACATCCACGGCCTGTTTGGCAACCAGAACGCCATCGCGTCCGGGCTGAAACGGGCGCTGAAGCTCAGGTTTCCCGACCGGCCCAAGGACGTGGTAGTGGTCGCAGGCGACGGCGCCACCGCCGACATTGGCCTGGAGATGGTGATGCACTCGTGGTTCCGGGCCGAGAACATCGCCACCGTGATGCTTGACAACGAAGCATACGCTAATACCGGAGGTCAGGAAAGCGGCATGTCCCCCCGGGGCGCGGTGCTCAACATGGCCCCTACCGGCAAGAAGTTCGAAAAGGTAGCCATGCCGGAGATCGCCCGGGAGTCCGGCTGTGCCTACGTTGCGGTGACATCGCCTGCGAACGCCCGTCGCTTCGAGAAGGCCATCCGCCGAGCCATCCTGGTGGCCCGAGATGTAGGTCCCACTTACGTTCAGGTCTTCTGCCCCTGTCCGACGAACTTCAAATTCCGACCGGACGAGACCCTGGGCGTGATACGCAAGCGCGAGAAGGAAGGGGTCTTCCAGTACCGGGAGTACATTACCCCTGAGGCCCAGCAATACCTCGCTGCATCGGAAGGGGAGAAACGGTGATGAAGATGGCCCTGATCAGGATGTCAGGCCTGGGCGGCCAAGGTCTGGTGACTGCCGCCCATATCCTGGGCACTGCGGCCACCAAGGACGGACTCATGGCCACGGTCAACCCGTTCTTCGGGGCAGAGAAGCGCCTGGCCCCGGCCGAAAGCTACGTCCGCATCTCCGCCGAACCAATATACCAGCGGGGCGAAGTGCTGTTCCCTAACATCATCATGATCTTCCACCCTCACGTGATCACCCTGGGCAAGTGCTACACCATGCCCTTTTTTGACGGACTGCAGCCCGAAGGCACCATCATCGTCAATACCGACGGCGATCTGGGGATAGGCCGGGAAGATCTCGAAAAACTGAGCGCGCTCGGCGCCCGGCTATACTCGATACCCGCCACGGCCATCGCCGTGAGAGTAGCCGAGACGGAACTGGCCACCAACATGGCCATGCTGGGTGCCCTGATCGGCATAGCCCGGATCGTGACTTTTGGATCCCTGCGCGAGGCGGTACTGGAGCGTTTCGGCGGGGCCAAATTCGTGGCCTCGGGGACCACGGCTGCACTGGACAACGTGCTGGCCGCGAAGTTCACCAAGATGGATCAGCTGGTGGATAGGAACATGCAGGTGATGGAAGCGGCTGCTGAAGCGGTGCAGGAACACTCGATCACCGCGTTGAGAGGGGATGGTTGCCGTGTATGCGGCCGCCAAGGTTGAATTGAGCCGTTGCACCGGATGCAAGCTATGTATACTCGCCTGCCCTGATCCGAACGTTATCTGGTTCTTGCCCGACGATAAGAAAGTGAAAGTGGAGGCGACCCGATGCAAGGGTTGTGGGCTGTGCGTTACGACCTGCTCGAAAGCGGCCCTCGTACTGGAGGCGCTCACGGAGCGGGCTCGGACTTGACCGTCGCCGACCCCGTAGACCGCTTTTTCGGGGGTCGGCGCGTCGTCCTCCTTACCAAACACGGCAAGGAACAAGCCATCCAGCCGGTATTCGAGGCTCGCACCGGTTGTGCGCTGGTGGTGCGCGCGGACTTTGATACCGACCGCTTCGGCACCTTCGCAACGGGAGTGGCGCGATCTGGTAGTCAACTGGATGCGGCCCGGGCCAAGGCCCGCAAGGGTATGGGGTTGGCCTGCCTGGACCTCGGCCTGGCGAGCGAGGGAACCTTCGGGCCCATCTGACATCTACTATTTTCCTTGATTTCCAAACTGCTGGCCTCGGGCAATGACCGGGAAGAATCTATTGCCCGCACGAAAAGCGTGCTTTGCGTTAGTATATCATTTGGTCACCGCCGCCTACCATCTCGTAGCCGGCGGCAAGAAGTTCTACTGCTTCCTGGACCGGGCGGCGGGAACCATGGGACACCTGGTGTTTGTGGACTCGCGTAACCACCAGCACGTGTACGTGGTCGAGCTGGACCGGCTCATCGCCCAGCTGTTCGCCGTCGCGCAGCCCCTAACACCGCTGGGTACGCCCGATGTCAACGTTAGGGCGGGGGCACCCACGACAAGATCGCTGCGTGGGCCCGGGCGCTGGCCGAGATGAAGACACCGGTAGCCTACCTACTGGAGCACGGCGACCAGACGGTGATGATCTTCGCTGCAGGGGAAAGACCCGGCGCTACTTACACGGTGGAAGTGGACGGGATCGCCCGCCCGGCCAAGGTGTTCGTGGTCAACTTCAGGATCCAGGGCCCCTCCAACCCGGCCGTGAGTTACCCGTACACCATCATCACTTTCGATGCCAGGGTGGATGCCGTGGCCCGCACCATCGAGAACGCCCAGGTCCGGGAATGGCCCGTCATCCCGATGAGCCAGGACCAGCGGGTGGTACTGCTGCATCCCCGGGCAGGATCGCTCTTGACAGAGCGGGTAACGCTGGTGGGCAAGGCCAGGGTGACCGGGGGCAACCTGTCCGTGGAGATCGAGGACGGTCACTACGTGCTGGCCTACGACACGTTCAAGGTCTCCCGGGTGGCCCCGGCCTGGGGGGACTCGAAGTACGGTTGAACTTGATCCCCCACCAACATGTTGGGCAGGCTGCTAATTCCAACCACATCTTCCGCGATCTGGTCGCCGCCGCCCGGGTCACTTTGACAGACAACGAACTCCAGGTGCGCTTCAACCGGCGTGCACATAACCCGCTTCTGGTGGCCGCGCGCTTCCTAGATATGTCCACGCCCATACCTTGGCTGGACTAAAGGCGCTTGCGCTTCATCTTCGGGTGAGTACGTGGCGTTTAGTCAAAAACCTAACATGGGCAACCCGAGCCCGCGCCCTCTCTGGGCGTCCTGTTCAACCCCACAGTATATGGGAAATGTTAGTTGAACTCCGGGCCGTGGAAATCCAGGCTAGGCGCTGGCGTCTTAATCCAGGAGGCCTAAAAAGTGGCACCTCACTTGGCTGCTAAGAAGGAGATCTGGAAAGAACATCGAATAGTCAATACTGTTCCCGTAAGAACAGAACATAAGAGGGGGTCTCTTTTCCTTGCCGGGTAAGGCGTTGCGCCTTCGACCCGGTGTTTTTTTGCCTCCATTCAGGTTATGGGGTTCTTTATGACTGCCCCGGGCGTGATCCGGTGAGGCAACAAGGTTTTGCGTTTCAGGCTGTCGAAATTGCTCTAGGTTACAATACTCGAGGGGTTGATCTAGCACATTGGTTCCAGGACCCGAGCACATGACAGACATAATTGAGGAGAAGGTATTCCGGGAAATCCTCACGTCCTTTAGCTCCGTGACAGGCCTCAAGGTGCTTGTGGCTGACATCGATGGAGGCACGGTGTTCGAGGCCGGTGGGGAACGGAGTGATTGTACCTTCTGCACGCTTATCAGGGATAGCTCGGTAGGCAGGGAGAAGTGCCGGAAGTCCTACACCCGGGCCGGGAGGGAGGCAGCCAAGTGGGGTGAGCCCTACATTTTTCGCTGTCACGCCGGCCTTATCGGGTGGGCGGCCCCCTTGATCCTGGGAGACCGCCACGTGGCCACCATTGTCTGCGGGCAGGTGCTCATGTGGGAACCTGAGGAGTTCTTCTGGGAGGAGCTCAAATCCGCCACCCAGGGGCTCCGCATCCCGTTTCCCCGGTTATGCCAGGCGGCCAAGGGCCTCCGGGTGATCCCGGCAGCTCAGGTGAAGGCCGCGGCGGATATGTTGTTTATGGTGGCCAACTATATGATGAAGAAGGGATCCGTCATCCTGGATCAGAGGCGGAGGATCGCCGAGACCCAGGCCGCCCTGAGCCAAGGCCTGCGCAGCCGTAAGAGCGCCTATCCCGCCATCTATTCGCTGAAGAAGGAGCGGGAAATGCTGTCCGAGGTCAGGCAGGGCAATCTCGTCCAGGCCCGTGAGGCGCTGGAGGCGCTCCTTGACGAGGACCTTGAGCGCTATGTGGCCCAGCCAGCCGCGCTGCGGGCAAGGGTTCACCAGTTCCTGGTGCTCATGGCCAGGGCGGCTGTGGAGGGGGGCGGGGATATGGAGCGGCTACTTGCCCTCAATGACCGTCACTTCCGCGAACTCACCCGGATGCAGTCCACTCCCGAGATCTGCTCCCTTCTTTACCAGGTGCTGGATGAATGCGTGGCGGAGGCAGCAAATCAGGGCCGGAGGCACGGGAGGGTGCTCCGAGAGGTCACCACCTACCTTTCCGAGAACTACCACAGGCCTGTGAATGTCGAGGACGTCTCCCGCACTGTGCACTTGAGCCCTCACTACCTTTCCAGGCTCTTTAAGAGGGAGTATGGCTGCACGATAATGGAGTACTTGGCCAATGCCAGGCTCTCCGTGGCGAAGGACCTCCTCAGGGACACGCTGTTGCCCATCAGGGAGATAGCCCGGAGGGTTGGGTTTTCTGACCCAGGTTACTTCTCCAAGGTTTTCAAGGCCCTGGAAGGCTGCACACCAGGACAATTCCGGGACAACTGCGCCAGGTGTCCCGGAGAGCCGGCAAAGGGGGAGGTCTAGATGCCCCATTGCGGTGTTCCCAGCCCAATTGTCTACGCTGTCCTGCACGGCTCAGCCAGCCAGGTCATGTCCTTGGTGAGATCGGCCATAGACAGTGGGGTGTCACCTGAGGCCCTGCTGGAGGACCACCTCATAGCCGGCATGGACCTGGTGTCCGAGAGGTTCGGGGACGGTACCATATACATACCCGACGTGCTGATGGCATCCAGGGCGGTCCATGCCGGGATCCATGCCTTGAGACCCCTACTCACCGGCTCGGCCCAGACCCACGAGGGCCGGGTGGTCATAGGTACTGTGGCCGGAGACCTTCACGACATAGGGAAGTCACTGGTGGCAATGATGCTGAAGGCTGTGGGTTTTGAGGTTCTTGACGTGGGCATTGACATCTCACCCGAGGAATTCGCCATGGCGGTGGAGCGCTATTCCCCGGATATCCTGGGACTGTCGTCGCTCCTGACCACCACGATGCCCTTCATCCGGGAGACCCTGGACTACCTGAGTGCCGCAGGGCTCCGCAGTCGGGTGAAGATAATAGTGGGAGGCCGGCCGGTCACTCGGGAGTTTGCCAAGCGGGTTGGGGCTGACGCCTATGCCCATGACGCGCGAGCAGCGGCCAGGACGGCCAGGCGGCTCATGTCCAGGCAAGGCTCTTGACACTGGGGAGAGAGGTGGAAACCATGGCAGTAGGCTTGGGGATAGACACCGGCGGTACCTACACTGATGCTGTTGTCCTGGACAGGGCGTCAGGCCAGATCTTGGCCAAGGGGAAGGCCCTGACGGACCGGTCCAACCTGGCCAGGAGTGTACTGGAGGCTGTCCGCGCCGTGAGGGAGGAAGCACTGAAGGCCGATGTGGTAGCCCTATCCACAACCCTGGCCACGAATGCGGTAGTGGAGGGCCGAGGTGCCGACGTGGGCCTGGTAGTGGCGGGGGCCGAAATAGAGTGGCCGCTGCCTCCGGCCCAGGTTCGTGTTGTGGACGGGGGGCACCGCATCAACGGTGAAGCAGCGGCAGAACTAGATGTGGCGTCCGTACAGGAGGCAGCCCGCCACTTCCAGGGCCGGGTAGAGGCGGTGGCCATCAGTACCTACCTGAGTGTGAGGAACCCGGAGCACGAGCTGGAGGCCAAGGCCCTTCTGGAAGCGATAACGAGGGTGCCGGTGGTGTGCGGGCACGAGCTCACAACGGCCCTGGGCTTCCGTGAAAGGACTGTCACCGCGGTCCTCAATGCCCGGCTCATTCCCATAATCAAGGAACTCCTGGCTGCCGTGAAGGGTGCCCTGGCGGACATAGGCATCAAGGCCCCCGTGATGGTTGTCAGGAGCGATGGTTCCCTTGTCGATGAGGCAGAGGCATGGATGCGTCCCATCCAGACGCTGCTCTCAGGACCCGCCGCCAGCGTGCTGGGGGCGGTCTTCCTCACTGGCGTCGACAACGGGCTGGTAGTGGACGTAGGAGGTACAACCTCAGACGTGGCCGTGGTCCTGGAGGGCAGGCCCACCCTCAACCGCGAGGGTGCCTCCGTGGGGGGATGGCGGACCCGGGTGCGGGCTGCGGACATGACCACCATCGGCTTGGGTGGGGACAGCTACATATGGAGGGACCGGGACCATAACCTTCGCGTGGGGCCCAAGCGGGTTGCTCCCCTGTCGTGGCTGGCCTACGAGCACTCAGGGGCCCTGAAGGAACTAAAACTCATCCGGGAGGACCCGGTTTTCGGCCCCACCAGGAGCGAGATGCAGGACTTCCTGATCCTCATCAGGGACGGCGCTGTTCAGGACGGGGGCGAGGCGGATGTGGTCTCGGCCCTCAGGGGAGGGCCCCTGTCTGTGAGGGCGCTGGGGAAGGCCCTGCAGCGGGATGCTGACCTTCTTCCCCTGGATCGCCTTGAGGCCAACGGCGTGATACTCCGGGCAGGCCTGACTCCCACCGACGTGCTTCACTACCTCGGAAGGCTGGATGCGTGGAACCGGGATGCGTCTGGGAGTGCCATGGCCATCATGGCTAGACGAATGGGGGTCGAGCCTGATGTCCTGGCTCAAGATGTACTCCAGGCGATGGAGGATAGACTATCATCGGAGATACTGAGAAAGGTCATTGGCGACGGCCTGAACCTGGAGGACCCAGTGTATTGCCCTGTCTGCCATGGGCTCACCCGGGAGGCGTTGGGTCCAAAGAGAATGGACCTCCTAGATGTTTCCATGAGGCTCAAGATCCCCCTGGTGGGGGTGGGGGCTCCAGCCCATGCCTACCTGCCTGGGGTCGCTGGGCGCCTGGGGACCGGGATAATGGTGCCGGGGGATGCCGATGTGGCCAACGCCGTGGGGGCCATCGTGGGGAATGTGGTTGAGACGGCCGATCTCCTGATACACAGCTCCAGCGATGGCGGTTACATACTGTTCTCTCCCTGGCTCAGGCAGGAGTTCGACATCCTGGATGAGGCAAGGTCCTTCGCCATTGAGATGGGCACTAAGAGAGTGAGGGAAGGCGCGCTAAGGGCCGGGGCCTCCGGGGTTGAGGTATCGGTCAAGGTCCGGGACTGCATGGTGGCTATGGCCACTGAGAACTCTCTCTGCCTTGGCACTGAGATCTCCATCACAGCTGTGGGGACCCCCAAGTGGTTTGACACCCCTGTGGACGGAGGACCAGACCATGCTGGTGGTGAGCGCGTGTCTCCTGGGAATAGGGTGCCGGTATGACGGGGGCTCATCCCCTAACCCTCAGCTACTAGAGGCATTCTCCAGGGGAGAGGTCATACCGGTATGCCCGGAGCAGCTGGGAGGCATGCCCACCCCCAGGGTGCCCTCGGAGATAAGCGGCGGGAACGGGTTTGATGTCATCGACGGGCGCTGCCCCGTCGTGGACCGGGATGGGAATGACAGGACCGGAGCCTTCCTGCGGGGCGCCCGGGAGGTCCTGCAAATATGCCAGTTGTGTGGCCTAAAGAGGGCAGTGCTGAAGGAGAGGAGTCCTTCCTGTGGAACCTTCGAGATAGCGGACGGGACCTTCTCAGGACGAACCAGGGCAGGGATGGGGGTCACCGCTGCCCTGCTTAGCAGGGAGGGGATCATTGTGTCCAGTGATGAGCATTATACCGGGGGAGACAAGAGCGATGTCTAGAAGAATGGCCAGTGAACTGAAGCCGGGGGACAGGGTGGCAAGCACCTTTGCGGTGGTGAAAAAGAGCCTGGTGACCTACAGCCAAGCCAGCCAGCGCTCGGGAGAGCGCTACCTGAAACTGCAGCTGGGTGATTCCAGCGGCGTGATCGAGACACGCGTCTGGGACAACGCTGACAGGCTGTCCGGCCTGTTTGACGTGGATGACCTTGTCTATGTCGAGGGCCAGGTTGTTGACTACATGGGCCCCCAGCTGAACGTGTCCAGGCTCGAGAAGCGATCCCTTTCCGAGATGGATCCCAGCCTGTTCCAGCCTGTTACCTCCAAGGACCGCGGTCAGATGATGGAGAAGGTCCTGGAGACAGCCGGGCAGGTGAAGAACCCTCACCTGAAGGCCCTCCTCCACGCCTTCTTTGGGGACCACAGTTTCGCTGCGATCTTCTCCAGGGCGCCCGGCGGCATGAGGGTTCACCACGCCTTCGCCGGGGGGCTCCTGGAGCATACCCTGGAGGTGGCTGACCTGTGCCAGGGTATGTGGCGGCTTCACCCGGAGTCCTTGGACCTGGACCGCCTCATAACCGGGGCGCTTCTCCACGATGTGGGCAAGGTGCAGGAATATGACATGGACAGCGTGTCCTTCCAGATGACTGATAGGGGCAAACTCATAGGCCATGTGGTCATAGGCAAGGAGATGGTAGACAGGGCCACCGGAGGGATGGAGGGCTTCCCCGAGGACATCAAGATGGAACTGGACCACATGATCCTGAGCCACCACGGGCAGAAGGACTGGGGAGCCCCAGAGGTACCCAAGACCATGAATGCCTTTGCCTTGTTCTACGCAGACCTGGTCAGCGCCAGGTTGAACCAGTTCGCCGTCCTGGTGAAAAACCATGATGATACCGGCACCCCATGGACTGCCTGGGACAAGTACCTGGAAAGGAGCGCCTACATCCCCCCGAGGTAGACCGGCCATTACCCCCGCATTCTCCAGGGTCTTCGCCGTGAACTCCCGGGAAACCCCAGGAACCGCAGGAACCTCAGGGAATCTCTTGCATAAATATGCGTCCTGGTCTATAATTTTTACTATCATGGCGCCCGCCGGGGCAAACCAGGAGGGAGAAAGCATGGGGAGCGTAGTTCTGGCGTACTCTGGGGGTCTTGACACCTCCGTGTGTATCCGCTGGCTGCAGGACAAGTACAACATGGATGTGATAGCCCTTACTGCCGATGTGGGAGAGGGCCGGGACCTTGAGTTCATCAGGAAGAAGGCACTGTCCCTGGGTTGTGTCAAGTGCCAGGTGGTCGACGTCAAGGATGACTTCGCCAGGAACTATGCCTTCAGGGCATTGAAGGCTAATGCCCTTTACGAGGGGAAGTACCCTCTCACGGCGTCCCTCTCCAGGCCCCTGATATCCAAGATACTGGTAGATGTGGCCAAGAGCGAGGGCGCGGAGGCCGTTGCCCACGGTTGCACAGGCAAAGGCAATGACCAGGTGCGGTTCGATGTATCCGTGTCTGCCCTGGCCCCGGACATCAAGGTCATAGCCCCCGTGAGAGAATGGCCCATGTCCCGGGAAGAAGAGATAGACTACGCCAGGGAGAAGGGAATCCCCATACCTGTGGGAAAGAAGAACCCCTACAGCATAGACCAGAACCTGTGGGGGCGGAGCATTGAGTGCGGTGTCCTGGAGGACCCCTGGGTGGAGCCTCCGGAAGATATCTACCAGTGGACTGTCTCCCCGGCGGATGCCCCGGGTGAACCGGAGTACCTTGAGATCGAGTTCGTCCAGGGCACTCCCGTAGCCTTGAATGGCAGGCCAATGGAGCCTGTAGCCCTAATCGCTGAACTCAACAACATAGGGGGGCGACACGGCGTTGGCAGGATAGACCATGTAGAGAACCGCCTCGTTGGGATCAAGTCCAGGGAGATATACGAGTGCCCGGCATCCACTGTGTTGATCCAGGCCCACAAGGAGATGGAGTTCCTCACTCTGCCCAGGGAGACCGTATCATTCAAGACAAGGCTGGAGGAGAAGTACGCTGAGCTGGTGTACTTTGGCCTGTGGTACTCGCAGCTGAAGGAATCCATTGATGCCTTCGTGGATAAGGTACAAGAGAGCGTGTCCGGAACGGTAAGGCTGAAGCTGTACAAGGGCCTGTGTCATGTGGTTGGCCGGAAGTCGCCGGTGTCACTGTACGATTTCTCCCTAGCCACTTACGACAAGGCCGATGCCTTCAGCCACAAGTCATCAGAGGGCTTCATAGATATCTGGGGGCTTCCCACCCGGACCTATGCGGCGGTGCACAGGGCCGCTCAAGGGGAAGGGGAAAGGGAAGAGGAGAAGGTGCCCCTGGTTGGAGACTAGAGGGGGAGGAACTTGCAGGATGCGGAAGATGTGGGGGGGGCGCTTCTCCTCAGAGGGTGGAAGGAAGGCTGAGGGGTTCACCTCCTCCCTTTCCTTTGACAGGGTGCTCTGGCGGTATGACCTGGTGGGGAGTGTGGCCCACGCCAAGATGCTGGCCAGGCAGCGCATCATCACCCAGGAGGATGCGGACCTGATCATCCGGGGGCTCGACGAGATAGGCAAGGAACTGGAAGATGGTTCCTTCCCTTTCAGACCAGACCTGGAGGACATACACCTGAACATCGAGGGGCGCCTGGCAGAGAAGATAGGGCGCGTGGCGGGAAGGCTTCACACCGCACGGAGCCGGAATGACCAGGTGGCCCTGGACATGCACATGTACATCAGGGAGGAGACTTCTATAACGGCGTCTCTGTTGATGCAGCTGGAGTGGGCGTTACTGCAACTGGCAAAGGACCATATAGGGGTGGTCATGCCAGGTTACACCCACCTGCAGAGGGCTCAGCCCGTGCTCTTCTCCCACCACGTCATGGCCTACTTCTGGATGTTCGCCAGGGACCTGGACAGGCTGAAGGACTGCCTGTCCAGGGTGGATATGATGCCCCTGGGGGCTTCGGCCCTTTCTGGCACGGGGTTTCCCATCGACCCGGGCTACGTGGCAGCGGAACTCGGCTTTGGCCGCCTGTACGAAAACAGCATGGATGCGGTCTCTGACCGGGACTACATCCTGGAATTCTTGTTTTGCCTAAGCCTCATCATGGTGCACACCAGCCGCTTGGCCGAGGAGCTGGTGCTGTGGTCCAGCCAGGAATTCGGTTTCATCGAAATGGACGACGCCTACTCGACCGGCTCCAGCATCATGCCACAGAAGAAGAACCCCGATGTGGCGGAACTGGGGCGCGGGAAGTCCGGGAGGGTGTTCGGGAGTCTCCTGGGGCTCCTCACTGTAGTGAAAGGGTTGCCCTTGACCTACAACTCAGACATGCAGGAGGACAAGGAGGGCACCTTCAACGCGGTGAACACAGTCCAGTCGTGCCTGCGGGTTTTCGCGGGCATGTTATCCACCCTGAAGGTAAAGGAAGAAGCCATGGCCCAGGCTGCTGGGGGAGGTTTTCTCCTTGCCACTGAGCTCGCGGACTACCTAGCGCGGAAGGGCGTACCCTTCCGGGAGGCCCACCACGCCGTGGGTAGGCTCGTGGGCGACTGTATCGCCTCGGGAAGGAGCCTCGGGGACCTCGACGCCCAAGAGCTATCCAGGTATCATCCCCAGTTTGATCTGGATGCCCTGGGTGTCATTAATCCGGTGGCTGCCGTCAATTCCAGGACCTCACCCATGGGCACCGCTGAAGTGCGCTTGCGGGAACAAATGGAAACCGCAGCAAAGACGTTGGATGATCAAGAAGTATTTTGGTTACATAAAAGCGGGGCCTCCGAAGAGAATATGGTGTAAGATGGCCAATTGCGGAGGTGACCCTGATGGTCAAGGAAACACCTCAAGGTCCCGCAAAGACCCGGCTACCTTTCAGCGTTGACCGGCTGGAATTCGAGGTAGCCCAAGAGCTGGGCCTTGACCCGAGTCTCCTAAGGAGGAGACCTCCAGCAAGCCCCTCACCAGTGCCCAGGAAGTCCCCGCCCCGGGGCTGACCTGGCAGGGAGTGATTTCCCGGTCGGGGAGAAACATCGTTTCGGCCTGCGTCCACCTGATGCAGGCTTGTTTTTTGCCTGGCATAGTAGGTGAATAATGGAGATGGGACGATGCGCTCTAGGATGGAAACCATGGAGGATCATCAGGCACAGGCTAGAATACTAGCTGGGGCAGTCGGGGGAGGATTATCCTGGATGGACCTGGAGGAAAAGTCAATCTACAGGAAGCCTGACGTCATCGCCTTGGTGGGCAGGTCGGGCACGGGGAAGAGCCACCGGGCTTCCTTCGTTGCCAACGAGATTGGAGCCGACCTCATAATCGATGACGGGCTGGTCGTACAGGAAGGCAGGATCCTTGCAGGCCGCTCGGCCAAGCGCGAGGATACCAAGTTGGCAGCTGTGCGCCGAGCCATCTTCAGCGACAGCAGGGACGCCCGGGAGGCTGTCAATGCTATCCGGAGAGCCAGTCCCAGGAGGATTCTGGTACTGGGCACGTCCCATGCAATGGTGTCAAGGATCTGCCGTTCGCTGAGCCTCCCTTACCCTTCAAGGGTCATCGAAATCGAGGAGGTCAGCACTGTAGAAGAGATCAACAGGGCATTGAGGATTCGCAGGGATCTAGGCAAACACGTGATCCCCGCCCCCACATTCGAGGTGAAGAAGACCTTTTCCGGTTACCTAGTGGACCCACTCCACTTCCTTCTTCGCCCCAAGAGCCAGCAGTCCGAAAGCCTGGTTATTGAGAAGTCAGTGGTAAGACCCACCTATAGTTCCCTAGGGCGGTTTTTCATCGCGGATACGGTGATATCCTCGATATGCCACTTTGAGGCAAAGCGAGTCCAAGGGGTAGCAGGAGTCTTGCGATGCCGCCTGGAAGGCTTGCCCGAAGGCATTACCATCGACCTGGACCTGGTGTTGAAGTTCGGGGTAAAGGTGGTTCCTGTTCTCACTTATGTACAGGAGAGGGTCAGGGAGGCAGTAGAGTTCTCCACATCTTTGAACGTTCTAGTGCTCAATGTCGCAGCCAGAAGGCTCAGCCTGGAGAGCCATACCGGTGAACCTGGGGGAGACAGTGCCTTTGAACCTTGAGATGCTATCCGGCTCGGTGGGTGGTCTCGGTCTTTTCATCAATGAGACGGATCCCTGAGATTTTGACCAGTAATCCCATCATGGGGGTAATCGTAGGGGCAGGCATAACCGGGCTGGTGCAATCCTCCAGCGCCACGACGGTCATGGTTGTAAGCTTCCAACGTGGGCCTCACGTCTCTTCGCCAGGCCGTCGCGGTGATCATGGGCGCCAACATCGGTACGACCTTCACCGCCCAGGTCATTGCCTTCGAGCTCACTGACTTCGCCCTGCCAGCATCGCTGTCGGGGTCTTCCTGTCCCTCGTGGCTAAGAGGCCTCTGCATAGGAACGTCGCCCAGGTATTCGTGGGCTTCGGCATGCTGTTCCTGGGAATGCCAGTGATGACCAACGCCATGAAGCCCCTAAAGGACATCCCCGCCTTCACCGACCTCATGGTGACCCTGAGCCAGCATCCCTTCATGGGTGTCATTACTGGCATGGGCCTTACCGCTGCCGTCCAATCCTCCAGCGCCACCATAGGTATTCTTCAAGGATTGGCTGGCCAGGGATTGGTGGATATCCGTGTTGCCCTTCCCATCTTGTTCGGGGACAACATCGGCACCTGTGTTACCGCTCTACTCTCCAGCACTGGCACGTCCATTGCTGCGCGCAGGGCTGCCATCTCCTGTTTAACTGCGTGGGCACGGTGGTATTCATGCTCCTCATGCCGCTGGTCCTGAAGGTGGTGCTGTGGACCTCTCAAGACCCCGTGAGGGGAATCGCCAACGCGCACACCCTGTTCAATAAGGTCAACACGGTAATACAGCTTCCCTTCGCCTACCTTCTCGTAGTGGCGGCTACCCGCATCATCAGAGGGGAGGACCCAATCCTGGAGACAGCCCCCAAGTACCTGGACCGCAGGCTCCTCGATTCACCTGCCATCGCCCTGCAGCAAGTGGTCAAGGAACTCGGGCGGATGGGTAAGTTTGCCCTTGAAGCGCTATCCGGAGCCACGGAGGTCTTCTTTACGGGTAATGAACGCCTGGTGCGCCCAGCGAGGGCAAGGGAAGAGGCCGTTAACAATCTTGAGAGGGAAATAACTGTTTACCTGGTAGAATTGGCGCAGCGATCCTTGACCAAGGCTCAGTCCGAGAGGCTCAACTTCCTATACAATGCGGTCAATGACATAGAAAGGATTGGCGACCACGCCATGAACGTACTCGAACTAGCTGAGTACAAGATGGAGCGTGATCTTCCGTATTCGGATGAAGCCATCAAGAGCCTGAAAGAGATGCACGAGAGGGTTATGGGGGCCTTCGCAAGAGCCTGGCGTCCCTGACCGAGGACGACCCTAGCAGGGCCGGAGAGGTTATCATAACGGAAGACGACATAGACGCTATGGAGAAGGCAATGAGGCGGGCACACATAAAGCGCCTTAACGAGGGACGGTGCTACCCCGGTTCTGGGGTGGTGTTCCTTGACGTCATAAGTAACCTGGAGCGCATAGGCGACCACGCCAGCGGTATAGGCCACGGCGTGATGGAGGAAGTGGAATAAGGGAGGTTATGAGAGAGGCCTTTGCAGGAATTTTCTTGACGCCCACATAATATAGAGTTAGAGGGTTCGAAGGGGCGATGGCCGTGAAGATGGGCTACAACCTTAACCTTGAACAGACTCAGAAGCTGATCATGACGCCACAGCTGCGCCAAGCCATTACGGTGCTCCAGCTGGGCGCCTTGGAGCTTTCCCAGTATATCCAGGAGGAGATCCTGAATAACCCCGTACTGGAGATCACCGAGGAGTCCACCATGGACAATGGTGAGGATCAGAAGGCTGAGGAGCCGGAGTGGCTGGACTACTTCCTGGATTCCAGCGACACAGGCTACATATCGCCCTCCCGGGATAACCCTCCCTCCTTTGAGACGTTTACCTCCAGGCCCCCGACGCTTCAGGACCACCTCCTTCTTCAACTGAGGCTCTCCGTGTCCCGCCGTGAGGACAGGCTAATAGGCGAGTACCTCATCGGAAACATGGACGACTACGGGTACCTGCGAAGCGACGTTGATGAGACCGCCCAATCCCTGAGGGTGAGCGTGAGCAAGGTTACCGAGGTCCTCCGGGTGATCCAGGGGTTTGACCCTGCTGGTGTGGGCGCCAGGAACCTCCAGGAATGCCTGATGCTCCAGGTTGGGAACATCTCGCAGGTTGGTAACCTGGCCAGGCGCATTATTGAGGACCACCTGGAGGATCTGGCCATGGGCCGGTGCCACAGGCTGGCGGAGACCCTGGGGGTAACCCCCCGGGAGGTGCAGGCTGCGGCAGACCTCATCAGAACACTAGACCCCAAACCTGGAAGGGTCTTCGGTGGGCACCAGGGCATTCGATACATCATCCCGGATGTCAGCGTGTTCCGGGTGGGTGATGACTATGTGGTGGTAATGAACGACAGCCTGATGCCGCGGTTGGCAATCAGCCCCCTTTACAGGAGCCTGCTCAGCGAAACCCGGGGTGACCATGCCACCCGCAGGTTCATAGAACACAGGCTGAGCTCGGCACTTTGGTTTCTCAGAAGCATCGAGCAGCGCAGGATGACCCTCTACCGTGTGGTAGAAAGCATCATTCACCTCCAGCGTGACTTCTTCGACCGGGGAGTACGATACCTGAAGCCGATGACCCTGAAGGAGATCGCCTCACTGGTGGGTGTACACGAGTCCACCGTGTCCAGGGCGATCTCCAACAAGTACGTCCAGACACCCCATGGGGTGTTCGAACTCAGGTTCTTCTTCTCCAGCGGGGTGGATTCCATCGGCGGGGGCGTTTCGGCGGAGAGTGTCAAGAAGTTCATCGCCGACATTGTACAGTGTGAGGACCAGCACAATCCCGTGAGCGACCAGGCAATCGCCGGCATTCTAGGCCAGAGAGGGATATCGATATCCCGGCGCACCGTGGCCAAGTACCGCGGGGAACTGATGATCCCCTCCTCCGGAAGGCGGAAGCGTTACTAGGAAGGCCTGCCTAGGCACCAACCCCCCGGGGTTGGTTTCTTGTTTGGTTTGTCCTAGCCTAGTTCTAGTGTCCGGGAGTTAAATGGTGAAGATGGTGGGAGGATTCCCCTAGTAGGCTCAGCGTCTCCTGGAAAGACTCGGGAAGGCAGGTTATAATGGCCATAGGTCGACATCGTCCTTAGGAGGGAAAAGCACTTGGCTACAAGGGTCGGAGTGAATGGTTTTGGACGGATAGGCAGGCTCTTTGTAAGAAATGCCCTAGAGAGGTCAGGAATTGAAGTAGTGGTGGTGAACGACATAACAGATACCGCTACCCTGGCTCACCTCTTAAGATACGATTCCAACTATGGCACCCTCCCAGATGTCAGCGCGGAGGGGGACTCAATAAGGGCGGGAGGCAGCATGTTCAAGGTTGTCTCCCAGGCTGACCCAGCGAGGCTTCCTTGGCGAGAGATGGGCGTCCAGGTAGTTATTGAATCCACTGGGCGCTTCACCTCCAGGGACAAGGCGGCGCTGCACCTGGATGCAGGGGCGTCGAAGGTCATTATCAGTGCCCCGGCCAAGGGTGAAGACGTTACCATCGTCCTTGGGGTGAACGAGCATACATATGACCCCTCCAGGCACCAGGTGGCCTCCAACGCATCCTGTACCACCAACTGCCTGGCTCCGGTGGTGAAGGTGCTCCATGATGCCTTCGGGGTGAAACGAGGACTCATGACCACAGTGCATGCCTACACCAATGACCAGAGGATACTGGATCTGCCTCACTCGGACCTCAGGAGAGCTCGCGCCGCAGGCATGTCCATAATTCCCACCACTACTGGTGCGGCCAGGGCGGTCAGCCTAGTGCTGCCCGAGCTGAAAGGCAAGCTGAACGGCTTTGCTCTCAGGGTTCCCACATCCACGGTTTCGCTGGTGGATTTCGTGGCGGAACTGGGCAAGCCCGTCTCGGAGGACCAGGTGAATGAGGCCTTTCGAATGGCGGCTGAGGGGCCGATGAAGGGCATACTTGGGGTGTCAGGCGAGCCCCTGGTGTCCATTGACTACAAGGGTTGCCCGCTCTCATCGGTGGTGGACTCCCTGTCAACCATGGTCATGGAGGGCACGATGGTCAAGGTTGTGGCTTGGTATGACAATGAATGGGCGTATGCGGGCCGCCTTTGCGATCTGGTGGAATTCATGGCCGCAAAGGGGCTCTAGGGAGGCACCAAGTTGAAGAAGTCAGTCCGGGAGCTCCAAGTCCGGGGGAAACGTGTCCTGTTAAGGGTGGATTTCAACGTTCCCATGGCGGATGGGGACGTGACGGATGATACGCGCATCAGGGCGTCCCTTCCCACCATCGAGTACCTCCTGGAGCAGGATGCCCGCATTATCCTGGTCTCCCACCGTGGCAGGCCCAAGGGGAAGGTTCTGGAGGCTTTGCGGATGGACCCAGTGGCACGGCGTTTGGCAGATATCCTGGAGAGGCCTGTAACCAAGGCTAGTGATGTGGCGGGTGCCTCTTCCAAGGCCCTGGCCGCGGCCCTCCAGCCCTGCGAGTTGCTGCTTTTGGAAAACGTGCGCTTCCACCCCGGTGAAGAGGTCAACGATGAAGAATTGGCCAGGGAGATGGCATCCCTGGCCGATGTGTTCGTTAATGATGCCTTTGGCACGGCCCACAGGGCCCATGCATCCACTGTGGGGGTTGCCAAGCACCTCCCATCTGTGGCAGGCCTCCTCATGTCCAGGGAGATAGAGAGCCTCAGCCGCCTGCTGGCGGAACCTGCCCGGCCCTTCATCGCCGTCCTGGGCGGCATAAAAGTGTCAGACAAGATCAGGGTACTCCAAAACCTCGCCGGCAAGGCTGACATGCTCCTTCTGGGAGGGGGCATGGCTAACACCTTTCTAAGCGCCAAGGGGTTCTCCATGGGGACATCCATCATAGATAATGACGGGGCGACCTTCGCAAGGGAAATGCTGGAAAAGACCAGGGGTTGCCTCCACCTGCCCGTGGACTTGCTTGTGGCACCCTCTGTGTGGGCCGGTGAATCTGCCAGGGTTCCCGTGGACGCTGTCCCCCCTGGCCTCATGGCCCTGGACATAGGGCCCAGGACGGTGGCGGCCTACCGCGAGACGGTGGTCCCGGCGGGCACGGTGTTCTGGAACGGGCCCATGGGGGTATTCGAGAACCCGGTCTTTGCCGGGGGCACCCGGGAGATGGCCAAGGCAATAGCATCATGCAAAGGCGTCACTGTGGTGGGGGGGGGCGATTCCATTGCTGCCCTAAAGGAGACTGGCGTATACGGGGAGATAACCCATGTTTCCACTGGCGGAGGCGCGTCCCTGGAATTCCTGGAGGGTCGCTCCCTGCCGGGAATTGAGGTCCTAATGGATCGCTAAGAATCGAGGTGCCACATGAGGAGACGCATTATAGCGGGAAACTGGAAGATGCACAAGACCATTTCTGAGGCCTTGGCCTTTGCTGGTGAGTTTCTCGGGTTTGAACCGTGGGGAGAGAGCCAGGCGGTCATTTGCCCCCCGTTCCCGTGCCTGGCGCCGTTAGCCCAGATCCTAGAGGGTTCCGGTGTAGCCCTGGGGGCGCAAGACCTTCACTGGGAGTCGCAGGGCGCCTTCACTGGCGAGGTATCCGGGAGAATGCTCAGGGACGCGGGGTGCCGCTATGTCATAGTGGGGCATTCCGAGCGCAGGCAGCACTTCGGCGATGACGATGAGAGGGTGTCCCTAAAGACCAGGGCTGCCTTGAACAATGATCTTATCCCCGTTGTGTGCGTGGGGGAGTGCCTGGCCGAACGGGAGTCGGGCCGGGCGGAGGAGGTTGTGGTCAGGCAGTTGAACGCGGCCATACAGGACCTGTCCCCTGAGATCCTGGCAACAATGGTGGTAGCCTACGAGCCTGTGTGGGCCATCGGCACGGGGCGTTCTGCCAAGGGCAGCGATGCCGCGGCCATGGCGGAGGCTGTACGCAGGGTGATCACCCAGTCCGCCGGTCTTTCGGCAGCGGAGGGCGTGCGGTTCCTCTATGGGGGAAGTGTTAACGCTAAGAACGCCCGGGAGTTCCTGCAGAGCCCCGGCGTGGATGGCGCCCTGGTGGGCGGAGCCAGCCTGGATCCGGTGGAGTTCCGGGCCATCCTGGCGGCGGCCAGATGACGCCGGGGAGGGTGCCAAGGCCCCTAGTCCTTGTGGTGCTGGATGGGTGGGGCATGAGTGACCGCCAGCAGGGAAATGCCGTGAGCCAGGCCCGGACCCCTAACATGGACAGGCTTGTCTCCGGGTTCCCTCATTCCCAGCTGGAGGCATACGGGGAGGCTGTGGGGCTTCTCCCAGGCCAGATGGGGAACTCCAACGTTGGCCACCTCAACCTTGGAGCCGGGCGCATTGTCTACCAGGATCTGGCCAGGATCAACAAGGCCATAGACTCCGGTGCTTTCTTTCGGAACCCTGTCATCCTGTCCGTCATGAGGGGTAGTGGCGCATTTCATGTCATGGGGCTGGTTTCGGACGGGGGTGTCCACAGTCACCTCAGCCACCTCGAGGCCATCCTGCGAATGGCCAAGGCTCAGGGCCTGCCGGATGTATACATTCATGCGTTTCTTGATGGCAGGGATGTAGGCCCCAAGACGGCCCTTGGGTATCTTGAACACCTGGAGCGCCTCACCCAGGACCTGGGCGCCGGCAGGGTAGCCACGGTATGTGGCCGCTACTTCGCGATGGATCGCGACAACCGGTGGACAAGGGTGCGCAAAGCCTATGAGGCCATGGTCCTTGGCCATGGACCTACAGCCCCCAGTTCCCTGGAGGCCGTGAAGCTCGCTTACACCAGGGGTGAGACTGACGAGTTCGTAACCCCTACAGTAGTGGTGTCGGGGGGCATGCCCGTTGGAAGGATCGGGCCCGGTGACAGTATGTTCTTCTTCAACTTCAGGGCGGACAGGGCACGGCAGATAACCCGCTGCTTCACCCAGGAGACTTTTGACGAGTTCCCCAGGCCTGTCATGCCCTCCAGTTTCGCCGGGATGATACGCTATAATGAGAACTCCCCAGTTCCCGCTGCCTTCGAGTCGGTGGTGCTCGGGGATACCCTGGGGGAGATCTTGTCCATGCACGGCCTGACGCAGCTCAGGGTTGCCGAGACGGAAAAGTATGCCCATGTGACCTTCTTTCTCAATGGCGGCCGGGAGGAGCCCTTCCCGGGCGAGGACAGGGTGCTTGTTCCCTCCCCCCAGGTGGCCACCTACGATACCCTGCCCAGTATGAGCGCGTATGAAGTGACCCGGAGGGCCCTGGACCTCCTGGGACAGTACGATGTGATTATCATGAACTACGCCAACCCGGACATGGTGGGACATACCGGTGTGTTGGACGCGGCGATCAAGGCCATAGAGGTTGTGGATGAATGCCTAGGGAATGTGGCCGATGGGGCGCTGGCCATAGGTGGTGTTACCCTCATCGTGGCAGACCACGGCAATGCCGAGCAGATGTTGGAGGAGAATGGGAAGGGGGTCCACACTGCCCATACGCCAAACAAGGTGCCTTTCGTACTTGTGGATCCCTCCAGGAGGGATGCTGCTGTAAGGGACGGGATCCTTGCAGACGTTGCCCCTACCATCCTGGAAATCCTGGGCTTGCCGCAGCCCCAGGCAATGGAGGGACGCTCGCTCCTCCTGCCCTCGCGCTAGGACGATTGCTCCCCACCCCACCGGACCAGCATCACGGCCAGGGTGCGCGCCACGGCCATGACCTCACTGAAGGGGACGGACTCATTGGCGAAGTGAGCCAGTCGCACGTCTCCCGGCCCGAAGAGTACTGCAGGGATCCCAGCGTAGTTGGTGAAGAGCCTCATGTCGGAACCGTAGGTGACCCCTTCGATGATGGGTCTCCTCCCCATGACTGTCTCGAAGGCCCCCTTCAACTGGCTGACTAGTGTATGATCAGCAGGGGTTTCTGCGGGTTCCCACTGGCCTCCCAGCCACTCCACCCTGGGCGGGTTCTCCCTTAACCACGGGTGTTGTGCTACTGTCCCGTCAAGCATCCTCTCGAAGTCCTGTCTTGCCTTTCCTGCGTTTTCTCCCGGAAACACTCCAGCTCGTCCCTCAGCCACCAGCTCGTCAGGAACGGTGGAGTTCCAGTCACCCGACCGGACGGTGCCGAATTCTATGGGGACCTTGTTGGTGCTGTTTACGTAGAGGGGATGGCAAAGTTCAACATTTCGCCGTGCCTCGTAGGCTCTCACGGCCTGGAGTATGTGAAAGAACATTTCCACTGCGCTGATCCCCTCATCCCTTACACAGGCATGAGCTGCCTTACCCTTGACAATGAGGCGAAAGGTCAGGGCCCCTCCCTGGGCAGGGCACACGGCAAGTCTTGTGGGCTCCATGACCACCGCGGCGTCTCCGGCCAGGCCCCGGGATATGCAGGCTAGCGTGCCTATTCCCCCGTCTTCCTCCCCGGTGACACTTTGTACCATCACGTCGCCCCTCGGCCGTACTCCAGCGTAGAGCAGGCCAGCCACGGCGAAGAGGGCTGCCGTGAGTCCTCCTTTCATGTCACAGGCGCCCCGCCCGAAGACCCGGCCGTCCCTGTAAAGGCCTGACCAGGGGTCCTCCTCCCAGCTGGACCTGTTCCCCTCAGGAACCACATCTATGTGGCCGTTCAACGCCAGGCTTGGGCCCCCCGGCGAACCCTTCACCCGTCCTACCACCACAGGCCTGGGGGGGCCCAAACTCACCATGGAGAAGCCCGGATGCCCCTCCAGGTCCTTTCCCTGGGGAACCCAGGACTCCACGTATAGGCCCATGCGTTTCATCTGCTCTGCCATGACTAGCTGAGCACGCTCTTCATTCCCTGTGATGCTGGGAGTGGCCACCAGCCTTCTGAGAAAGGCCAAGGCCTCGTTCTCGAGCCCTGCCAGGGCCTCCAGTACTGCTTGTTCCTGTGTCATAGGGTAACTCCTGCGATGGTCATGGTCACCAGCCCCATGATGCCGGGCCCGCCGTGGGTGGCAAGGGACGGCCCCATTTCCAGGACGTAGGGATCATGAAGGCAGTTCAGGGTTCTCTTCACTGCCTCCGCGAACTGCTCGGCTCTGTGCCGGGTGCGAGTGTAGATGACCGATGCGCTTACTAGGGAGTCGCCGACGGTCTCGGATGTCAGGCTAATCATTCTATCCATAGCCCGGTTCATGCTCCGGGGCCGCTCGATGGCTTCAAGGAGTCCCTCTCTCATGGTGAGTACCGGTTTGATGGACAGGGCTGAGGCTATCAGGGCGCGTCCCAGGCTCAACCGCCCGCTCCGTCTCAGGTAGTCCAAGGTTGGGAGTGTGGCGTAGACGCTGAGGCGGGAGCGTATGGCTTCCATGGCTGCGAGCACCCGGTCTCGGGTGGCACCCTGGAGGGCTGCCTCCGCCCCGGCCATGGCCATGAAACCCAAGCCCATTGAGGTGGATCCGGAATCAACAATTGTGATATCCGTCTCCGGGGCTCCCTCCGCCGCCAACCGGGCACTCTGGCATGTCCCGCTGGCCTTGGCACTGACATGAACAGAGATGATAGACCTGGTTTTTTCCCTAAGGCTGCGGTAGAGCGCCAGGAAGTCCCCAGGCGAAGGTTGTGAGGTCATTGGGAGCTCTCCGGCATCCAAGCGCTGGTAGAACTCATCCGTTGACATCGTGACGCCGTCCAGGTAGGTTTCGGAGCCGAAGGTGACGTGAATGGGCACCATGTATATGCCTAGCCTTTCAAGGATCTCAGGGGGCAGGCCTGAAGACGAGTCTGTTACTATGGCAACCTCCTTCAAGAAAGCCCCTCCTTCACAGGTGACAGATACCCCTCACTTCGACCACCTTGAGGCATTCACCTCCACAATGCAGGGAAATCCGCCCAGTTAATAGAAGAGACATGGGCCCGAATGTGGTCTGATGCCAGTGGGCACAAGAAGTGAAGGACTCAACACCGGTTTCAAGGAGGCCTCAAGATGAGCAGGATAGCAGTGGTGAAGGCCCTTGAGATACTGGATTCCAGGGGCAACCCGACACTGGAAGTGGAGGTTAGACTCGAGAGCGGGATCAAGGCCTCGGCCGCGGTACCGTCCGGAGCCTCCACAGGCAAGCACGAGGCTGTAGAGCTGCGGGACGGCGAGCCCGCGCGCTACCTTGGGAAGGGTGTCAGGAAGGCCGTCCTGGCCGTCCAGGACGTAATCGCTCCTCGTATCACTGGTATGGATGCCTTGGAGCAAACCAAGATCGATGCCGGAATGATAGCTTTGGACGGTACCTCTAACAAGGCAAATCTAGGAGCAAACGCTATCTTGGGCGTGTCCCTGGCTGTGGCGGGTGCGGCCTCCAAGTGGTCTGGCCTGCCATTGTACCGGTACGTGGGGGGGGCTGCGGCGTGCCTTCTGCCCGTTCCATTCATGAACATTCTCAACGGCGGGAGGCATGCGGATAACAACGTTGATGTCCAGGAGTTCATGATAGTGCCTGCAGGTGCGCCTTCCTTTTCCGAGGCGCTAAGGTACGGGGCCGAGGTGTATCACTCCTTGCGTTCGGTTCTGAAGGGCAAAGGGTATGGGACAACAGTCGGCGATGAGGGAGGGTTCGCTCCAAACCTAGGCTCAAACGAGGAGGCACTGGAACTCATGGTGACGGCGATCTCCCATGCAGGGCTCACACCGGGCAAGGACGTGTCCCTGGCATTGGATGTGGCCGCTACCGAGCTATTCTCAAAAGGGAAGTATAGGCTTGATGGACAGGATCTGGATGCCGCATCACTTACTGGTGTCTACCAGCGGTGGGTGTCGGGCTACCCCATCTGCTCCATAGAGGACGGGCTGGCTGAGGACGACTGGGACGGGTGGGCGGACCTTACAGGGCGTTTGGGCGATAGGATTGACCTGGTGGGGGACGACTTGTTCGTAACCCAGAGGCACAGGATAGAGCGGGGGCTCAGCATGGGAGTTGCCAATGCGGTGTTGGTAAAACTGAACCAGGTGGGAACCTTGACTGAGACACTGGAAGCCGTGGAGACCGCCCACCGGAACTCCTACAGGACTATGATATCCCACCGCTCCGGTGAGACTGAGGACGTCACCATAGCTGACCTGGCTGTAGCTACTGAAGCCGGGGCCATAAAGACGGGTGCACCGTGCCGTAGTGAAAGGGTTGCCAAGTATAACAGGCTGTTGCGGATAGAGGAAGAACTGGGACGGAGCGCCCGGTATGCGGGGAAGTCCAAGTGGCTGCCGGGTAGAGAGTAGACGAGCGGGCTGTTGTGCAGCACGGTGTCTCTTGTGAGGTCACTCCTTGAACCGTATGGACGGGGGGTGTCCTAGTAGCCCTTCAAATTGCCTGAGCCTCAAGGGCAACAGCCGTAGACTTCCTCGATTCGAAATATGCTAAGGTCGACGACCAATCCCAAGATCATAGGCTGTCAAGACCTGCTATTGAGTTGGCCGTCTCTCCGAATCACCTTCTCGTTCAGCAGGCTGTTCAGGTTCAGCTCGTGACCTGCAAAGAGATCATTGGCTAGCTCCATGGAAGTGCTGTTATTACCTTACCAGTCATGACCACTATATATAGGGGGTAACTGAGTGATATTGATACCCCGTTTAATTAATCTTTCAGACATCCGATAGGTACGATATATACTCCGTCCCCCCGGCGATAGGCAAGCTCCGTTCCAGTCAGAACCATTAAAAACGATGGTTCCCTCATTTTATCAAGATTGATCTTTTCTCTCAGCGTTTTTAGATTTCCGGCGGCTTCCTCAATTTCTTTCGAACCCATCTTTATTTCAATTGCACCCCATCTACCGTCCTTTAGGTGTACAATCGCATCGGCTTCAAGTCCGCTCTTGTCACGGTAGTGGAAGACTTCTCCATCCAGCGCCTGGGCGTATACGCGTAAATCGCGGATGCATAGTGATTCAAAAAGGAAACCGAAAGTACTAAAGTTTTCCAGCAGACTGTCCGGTGTGGTGCGTAGAACGGCGATGGCAATGGATGGGTCAACAAAATACCTCTTTGGAGAAGTTCTAAGCGTGGTTTTGGAGCGTAATGCCGGATTCCATGCGGGGAGGTCCTCTACAACGAATATCCGCCTGAGCGCGTTCAGATATGAGGCAATCGTTTTTTCGGAGATGGTATCTTCATCTCCGGCGATGTCGTTTCTTATTGTCGTCAGACTCGCCATCGTAGATACATTTCTCGCAAGGGAACGCATCAACGCGCGGACGCGCGCCGGGCTTTTCTCGACTTCGTCGACTCTTGATACGTCAATATTGATCACGGCATCCACATAATCGTATACACGCCTTAACGCGGTGCTATCAATTTCGCCGACAGACGCTGGCCAGCCGCCTCTAGCTAAAGAATATGCCAACCTGTCGATTGTCAGCCTTGAAAGCCCCTCCGTATCGGTGTTTCCCTCGAAAAGTGCTTTTAGAGAGATATCACCGCTTGACTCTAGCGATTCGTACAGGCTCATCGGACGCATCAGCATTCTGGAAATTCTTCCGGTACCGGTATGCCGCATGGCATTATCCATTGGTACTGCTGAGCCTGTCAGGATAAACTGCCCAGCAACTCCGCGCTCATCGACGGCGAATCTTACTGCGTCCCACAGCACGGGAGCCAACTGCCACTCATCAATCAGACGCGGTGTTGCGCCCCGGAGCAGAAGAGAGGGCTTTGCGTCCGCAGCTTTCAGATAGGAAGCTGTATAGTCAGGATCCTGCATGAAAAGAAAACTTGACGCCCTCTCCTTCGCAGTCCGTGTTTTTCCACACCATTTAGGTCCCTCAATCAACACCGCGCCAGATGCATGAAGTGCTGTATCCAAAAGCTTATCTGCAATTCTGCTCAAATATTTTCGTTCCATTTTTGTCCTCCCATGGGATTCATAAATATCAGATATCTATTAGTAGGGGTATCCGCTTGACTCAGGCAACCCCCATATCTAGGGTCAACGACTGGAAAGTACGTGATCGGTGCCCTCAATGAGTTTCCGTTACGGTGTCAGATCCACCTCAACAGCTTGGTGGAGCAGGTATTTCTGGCAGGTTCTTCAGTAGCAAACATCTACGAATCCGAGAGATTCTTCGTATAAATCTCCAGTCCTCACTACTACATGTAGTAGCAACCCGCATTAAGCGAATACCCCCAATTATTATAGTATACCCAACTTCCGAGTTTGTCACCATTTTACTTCCGAGTTTGGCGTCACTTTACTTCCGGGTTTGGCAAAATAAAAATACAGAGGATTGCTAAACACCTTTGTGAAAAAGCATAGGTGCCAATTTGGCCGGTTATGCAGGCCAAGAGCAAATGGGCAAAGAGTTCGGGTTGCGACCACCTTCGGCTAAATCGGTAAAGAACTGGTAGGACCGTAAGTGTGTCTTGTAAGTACAACTACAGGCCCTGCCCACAGGGAAGACTTCCCGAAAAAGATTGATATCTGGGGTATCCATATCCCTCAGGCGACCAGCGCGGGGTACTTGCGGACCAACCGGACGTGCTTGCGACGTTGATAGAATACCGGAACCTTGAAGTTTGGTTTCATTGATGCTTACTTAGCGGCGTACGCAAAGAAGGCGCAAATTCCGAAGATCGTTCCCTTCGACCACCATTTTGACCGGTTGGAAGTCACAAAATGGCCGAGTCACTTGCCAAAGCCACGGTAGATACGCGGAGAACAAGAACCCCTTTGGCGCTTTACCTTGGCCCGAACTCCGGCAGGTGAAACCCACATTTGAGTCAATGCGCCGAATAAGCGATACCGAAGGCTGCCTCTTTACCCCAAGCCTGCGTGCTAGTCAGTTATGTAGTTCGACCGGAAAGAGGCCGGGTGCACGACAATTATGTGATTCACTATTTACTGCTGTTATTTTTTGCGCTATTCTGGAGGTAATAATACATCCAGGAGAGGGTGGCTTATGTCTTTCGAGGAGGAACGTCTGGAAGCGGAACGGG